>JAGRBM010000107.1 GCA_020434085.1 Chrysiogenia bacterium
GGCCGCTACCGAGGGCGGCGGCTACGACGATTACTACTGAACAACTCTGTCTAGTCCGTAGAGCCCGCCCAGCCACCAATGAAGACTCCCGAATCCTTGTGCGATGCGCGTGCATCCATCTGGTTGCGCGGCGATTGTCGATGACCTCAGAGAGGTGCTTGTCGGCGTGGCGCCGCAAGTACATACTCGCCGCGTTCCCTCCATGAAGACTCAGGGGACGCCTCGGAGCGGTCCGATGAACGAAACTCGCACCCTTCTCAAGCAAGCCCTCGACGACCTCGACATCGATGCACTGCGCCAGGAGTATCTGGCCAACGATGAGTTCCTGTTCGTGGAGAAATTCCTCCCCGAGGCGCTGCTCTCGCGTTGGCAGGCCGAGCTCGATCAGCTCCGCCCGCGCATTCATCGCAATTTCATTCCGCGCCACAAGAAGGGCGGCAGCGTCGATTTCAATACGCTGAGCAAGTTCGCGCCCACCATCCGCGAAGTCTATTCGAGCCCCGAATTCTTCGATTTCGTTGCCAGACTCACCGGTGCGAAAATTCAGCACTGTCCCGACAGCGACCTGCACCGTTGCGCGCTCTATGCCTACACCGAGCCGGGCGACCACATCGGCTGGCATTACGATACGTCCTACTATCGCGGCCAGCGCTTCACAGTGCTCGTCGGGCTGGTCGATGAGTCCACTTCGAAGCTGGCCTACCGGCTGCACACCAAAAACAACGGGCACGAAGTCGTCGAGGGCGAAGCCGCCACGCCGCCCGGATGCCTGGTGGTCTTCGACGGCGACAAGCTCCACCACGCGGTCACGCCGCTCGGCGAGGGCCAGCAGCGCTACATCGTCACCATGGAATTCGTCACCGACCAGTCCATGCACTGGTTCCTGCGCTTTGTCTCGAACATGAAGGACGCCATCGCCTACTTCGGCTTCGGCCGGGTTTTTGGCGCCCGGGGGGCCCGCGGCGGCGATCACGGCAGCGACCGTGGCCCCAAGGGCCTGCCGCCCCACGCCGCCTGACGAAAAAGTCTTGGCTAAATCCAAAAAGTCGTGTTAGTCTCGGTGGTTACGTAGGCGAGGGTAAAGGGCTACTCCAAGCTTTTACCCATGCGATGTCCTGATTGCGGCTATCTCCTCCTCGATCCAGAGGCCCACTGCCCCAAGTGTGAGAAGACCCTTGCGCCCTCCGATGAGGCGCCCAAGTCCCCTGTGTCCGATGAGCCGGCCCCCGCAGCCGCCTCCAGCGCGGGCAGCGACGACGTGGGGGACGTGAGCTATCCGTCCTTTTCCGGCACGGGCTCGCGCTCACTGAGTTCCTCGCGGGGTTCGGCCAGCATGAGCGGCGCGCTCGCGACTGCGGCGGCACTGGCCTACGACGATGACGATTCCTCGGACCCGAACCTGCCGGTCACGGGAGAGGCCCAGACGCAGCCCGAGCCCCCGCGTCCGGGCCTTCGCGTCGTGGACATCACCGAAGAAGAATCCGTGGGCGACACCACTGAGAATCATTTCCCGGTGGACTACGACGCACCCGAAGACACGCCAGAACCCGAAACCGCCGCGGCCATCGAAGCGCCTGTAAGCGAAGCCCTCGAAGAAGAGAGCGCCGAGACCACCGGCGACATCACGGCCGATACCTCCGGCGCGCTGGGTGACATGCTCGACAAGGCGCTCGGCGAGGCCACCGACTGGTCGGGCTTCTTCAAGCAGATCTCCGAGCGCGACGAGCTCGCGCGCGTGCAGGCCCAAGCGGCCGCTGACGCAGCCGAGCAGATGGAAGCCGGCGAGGATTCGCGCAGCGACAATATCGTCGATGCAGAGGAAGCGCTCACCGGCGAGCTCGATGCCGACATGGCGGGCGACCTGCCCGATCACCCCGAAGACCTGGAGATGGGCGATTCCACCGATGACGCCGTCGCCATGGACGACGATGAGTTTACGGGCTCGGTCGTCAACGATCCCACGCCGATCCCCGAGCTGCCCGCGCTGCTGCGTGATGATGCCGAGCCCAGCAGCCCGCGCATGGAAGAGGAAATCGCGCGCGCCCAGGCCATCGCCACCGAAGGCTTTTCGAGCGCTCCGATGGAAACGGGTGAGACAAGTGAAATCACCGGCGGCCAGAGCGGCACGGACCCGGTCTTCGTCGCCGCTTTCAACGCGCTCCAGACGCCCGAAGGCCCCGCACTGACAACCGATGAAGTGAGCAACCCCAAGGCCGAGCTCACCCTGCCCACGGCAGTGGTGCACCCCTATGAACTGCCGGTCGAAAACCCCGAAGAGGGGTCCATTACGGCCACCGAGCTGGAGATCGAACCCGAGCCGGTATCACTCGAATCGCTTGTCGCGCCCGAGCCCCTGGAATCGCAGGTCGCGGGCGAAACCTCTCTGGATCTGACCGACCGCCTCAACGCCGCGGCCGCGCGCGCTCCGGCTGCAGAGCAATCGGTCGAAGAACCCGGCGAGATCAGCGCCTGGGACACCACGGCCTTCGACGACGAAACAACTGCCTTCGATGGCGACACCACAGAGGTGACGCCCAGCGTGTTCGATGCGGCCAACCTCGATGCGATCTCACAGGAGCTTCCCGAGGAACCGAGCTTCCCTTCGGTACCCTCGACGACGCCATCGGCCTTCGATGCGCTGCTCGATGCCACCAGCGAGCGCAGCCTGACCAGCCCCAAGCAGATCGACCTCGAAGATGCCATCGCGCGCGCCGAGATTGACGCGCAGGCCGATCCCGAGCAGACCGTCGTATCGGCAAAGCTTTCCGAGCCCGCCGAGTCCGAAGACATCGGGGAAAAGACGCTGGTCAGCAGCCCCGGGCGCATGCGCACACAAATTTCATTTCCGCACTTCTCCATTCCCAGCCATCCGGCCAGCGCGCAGGCACTGGGCAATTCCCATGAGCGAAGCGGCGACTTCCCGACCGCCGACATTCTGGGAGAGGCCAGTACGCGCATGAGTACCGGCGCGCTGCCCACGGCTCGGACATTCCGCAACAAGGCGGCCGGGCGGCGGCTCCTGGCCTTTGCCATCGACAACCTGCTGACCCTCGGGCTGGCCTGCGGCTTTGTTTTCCTGGCACACCTCGCCACCGGGGTGGGCGTGGGGCCGGCCCACGGCAGCGCCGGCGGGGCCGCGCCGCTCGAAGTGCTGGCTGCCGTACTGGTACTGCGCTTCTTTCTGGATGCCTTCTACCAGGTGGGCTACGTGGCCCTGACCGGACAGACCCAGGGCCTTCGATTTATGGGCCTGCGCGTGCGCTCGGAGATCAGCCGTGGGCGCCCGAATCTGGGGCAGGCGCTTCGCCGCTGGCTCTGGTCCTACTGGTTAACCTATGGAATTTGCTGGGGTTTTCTGGCTATATCGCGCGATCCGCGCGGTCGCGCCCTCCACGACAAGAAGGCAAGAACCCGAATCGTTCCCGCCTGAGGGCGCATCTAGAGGACGTTGCCCCGCGCCCTGAACGGCACGTGGGCCAAACTCTGATAGAATGGGAGCGGCACGCGGCCTTGGTTTTGGTGCCCGATTGGGGCTACACGAACTCCGGCCGAAGCCACCAGCGAGGCGCACCTTCACCATGGAACTCTTCTCCCACACACTGGCCGGACGCATTGCCGCGCGCAAGGATGCCCTAGCCGCCTGGTTCGAATCGACGCGCGAGCGCGTGCGGCCCCCCTTTACCGCCTCGGTCGATCTGCGCGATTCGGGCTGGAAGATCGTGCCCGTGGATACCAACGTCTTCCCCGGCGGCTTCAACAACCTGTGTTCGGGCGATCTCGACCTGGCCTCCGGTCAGTTCAAGGCCGCCGTCAGCCGCATGCTGGGCGAGGGGGTCAGCACCATCGGCATCGTGGCCGAGTCGCACACCTCGAACCTTCCCTACTTCGCCAACCTGCTCTCCCTTCAGAAGATTCTCCAAAGCGCCGGCTTCAAGGTCGAGGTTCTCTCCTTCGCCGAGGAACTCGCCCGCGAGCGCACCGAAGTGCCGGTGAGCGGTGAGAAGCTCGAGCTTCATCGCGCCCATCGCAGCAATTCGCACCTGGGCTCGGCGGACGTGACGCCCGACCTGCTGGTGCTCAACAACGATCTCTCTGCCGGAGTTCCCGAACAGCTCGCCCAGCTCGATCAGCCGCTCGTTCCCGCGGCGAACCTGGGCTGGTGGCGCCGCCGCAAGAGCACCCACTTTGCCGCCTACAACCAGCTGGCTACCGAGGTAGCGGACGTCCTGGGCATCGACCCCTGGCAGCTCACCACCGCGTTCGAGACTGCTTCGGGCGTGGACTTCGCCACGGGCGAGGGGCTCGACGCCGCTGCGCAGGGCGTTGATCGCATCTGCGCGGCCAGCGCCGCCGAACACGAGAGCCGCGGAATTTCCGACAAGCCCTACGCGGTCGTCAAAAGCGATGCGGGCACCTATGGCATGGCTGTCATGGTTGCCGACTCGGGCGAGGAACTGCTGCAGCTCAATCGCAAGGAACGCAACCGCATGAGCGTGAGCAAGGGCGGACGGCCGGTTTCCGAAGTGATCATTCAGGAAGGCATTCCCACCGTGGACGAGCGCGAAGGCAAAGCCAGCGAGCCGGTGTTCTATCTGGTCGGTGGCGAGGTGATCGGCGGATTCTTCCGCCTCAATGCCAAGAAAGGCCCGCGCGAGAATCTCAATTCCCGCGGCATGGAGTTTAAGCAGATCTGCTACCACAGCCACATGGAGGGCAACCCCGAGGGCGATGCCTGGCGGCTCTCCCACGAACGGGTGATCTCCTACGCGCTGGTTTCCCAGATTGCGGCGCTGGCCGTGGGCGTCGAACGCGCCGAGTATGAGAGCGAGCCCGCAGAGCTGGTCGCCGCGCCGGCCTGAAACTGCGCCACACAACAAAAAAAGCCCGCTCAATGAGCGGGCTTTTTCGTTTACCGGATCAAGAAATCAATACGGATTGAGGTACTGGCCCTTGGGGAAAATACGCCGAAGCTGGGCATCGATGCCGATTCCCAGCTCGTACTCGATCAGCCTGCTGTTGCGAATGTCGAGGGTCACGTCCTCGGGGTCCTGATAGGTCAGCACGCCGCTGCAGTAGCAGACTCCCTCGTATTTGAACGGGTCATCGGTCTTTTTCAGGACGTACATGATCTGGCCGGGCTTCCAGAATCGCGTGCGGGTCTGGAAGCTCACATCGCGGTTGATGATGACGCCCACATAGTCGTATTCGGGAAAGAGCTTGCGGTTGTTCGGGATGAACGCGACCTGGTAGTCGTAATTGGTTGAAGGGTTGTAACGGCTGAGCATCTTGCCGATCCAGATGCCCTCGATCGGCGCCAGATCGCGCTGGTAGTAATAGTGATCGAGGATGTACTGGCTCTTGAACTCGTGCGTCTCACCGACCGGATACCAGCGAATCGTCGGATCCTTGCTGCCACGGGTGCGAAGCGCATGCTGGCAACCCGCTATCAGCGGCAGCGTCAGCAACGCGATCAGCAACACCCGGAACAAATGCGCCTTGCCATTTGTCTGATTGTTCATGGACTCCCTTGCCTTCCCGAAGTAGCGAACAATGGGGCATGGAATAGCCGGAACTGAAGCGCCTTACAACCACCCGGAGCAGCGGGCGGGGGGCCGCCGGGCTCGCCCGAAGGCTCAGGCGCTGGCCTGGGCGCCCGGATCGCCTGCCCTGGAGAGCCGGACCTCCACCACCCCAAGCAACAGGAAGGTGTAGACGATGGCCAGCGCGGCGGCCTGGGTTTTACCCTCTTCGGACTCGATGATTTCCTTGAGCGGCGTGGTGCCGTCGAATCGGTCAAAAATTCGCTGCTCCGGCGCGCGAAGCTTCCAGTGATGCTGGGCCCGGCGACCGTAGTCGGTCACCTGCAGGGGCATTTCCCAGAGCTTGAGCAACTCACCCCGGAGTGTTTCCACCGGGTAAAAACGCCGCACCCCGGTCAAAATGAGGTCGTAGGCGTTGAAGTTGAACTGCTCGACCTTCTTCACGAACTCGTCGGTGAACTTGAATTCGTAGCGCCCCTCGCGCCAGCCGAAGGCTGCCAGAATTTTCTCGCGCAGGTGAAAACGCAGGGTCTTGTAGAGCGTTTCCTCGCTCATGATGCCCAGGTCGACGAGGTTTTCGCCGAATTTGCCGCCACCGTAGCGCTGAATCTCCAGCGCGCGCTGGTAGTCGACCAGCTTGAGCTGGCCCATCTGCATCATGTGCTGGCCCACGCCCTCTTTTTCGACGTTGGATCCCGCGAAAACAGGCTGGCCTTTCACAAAGTAGATCTCGCGATGCTCGGGGCCGCGATCCATGCGCAGCACGCCCGTCGCGCCCGAGCGGTAGAAATGACAGAACAGCTTCGAGAAAGTCGTCGGGTGAATCTCGCCCTCGATGATCTTGCCCCGCACCGATTCGTCGAGACTCGAGAGCGAGGGAAGGGCGTCGCGCTCGTTGATGTCGAAGACCTGGCGCAGCACATCGATGAGCGTGTTGAGCGGAAAAGGTTTTACCAGCATGGCGAGCGCGTTGTAGACGCTCTTGGCGTGGGCGCGCTCGCCGGGGCTCTTGGGCAGGTCGCTCATCAGAATGAGCGGCAGATCCGCGGCCCCCTCCAGATTGCGCAACCGGGAGATCAGGTCGTAACCAGTGCCGTCGGGGAGAATCACATCGGAGACAAGAAGTCCGGCGGGAGCGGCCTCGAAAGAAGCGACCGCTTCCTCCACGTTGGAGGCCTGATGCACCTTGAAACCGCGGGAGGCAAGCTGCGTTGCCAGCACCCCTCTGGCTGCAGCCTCGCTATCTACCAGTAAAATTACCCGGTCCACGAACGCGCTCCACTGGGACGGCATTGCGCCCCGACTCTCGCCCGATCTCGGCTCATCGCGGCCGCCTTCCGCAATGCGTCATTCTAGGCAACTCGGCCCCGGATGCCCAACGCTTTTCCGCATTACAAATGAAACGGGCCCCATACGGGGCCCTTCGATGCATCAGCATTTGTCTAATGGAACAAAATCACTGGAGAAAATCGCCGATGTTGTCGAGCTTCGGTCCCACTTCGGAGGGATCCGCACCCTTGCGAAGGGCAGCCGCCTTTTCCAGTTTCACGCGGTTGTTGGGGTCCTGTGCGTAGTTGCGCAGGTCGTCGCCCCATCGTTCAAGGAAATCCGTAACAAAGTAGTTCGCCGTGCTGTCGGGAATGTACGTCTTGCCAAAATCGATAAACATACTGAAGGTTACGAGCGTTTCTTTCCCGTCGGGACCAAAGTTTTCAACACTCCATGAACCATAGGCGCGCTTGATGTTGCCCTGAATCGAAGTGAACTCCGCCCGGCGAACAGTGCCGTCCGAGCTCACGCTCTCTTCGATTTCGGCGACCATCACCATGCGATCATAGCCGGCGGCCAACGCTACCGCGGGCGCATTCACGACGATGCGGAACACCCGCTTGTCACCGTGCATGGGGAGCTCCTTGCTCTCCTCCACGCGGTAGAGGAAGGTATGCAGGTTGTTGAGATCCTTGAAAACTTCCCACACCGCATCGGGCGGAACGTCGGTCCAGCCCATGGCTCGCACGACCTTGAGCCCGGTGCCCTCGACATCCTCAGTGCCGACGAGGATTTCACCCTCGCGGAGCCGCTTGTCGAATTCTGCACTTCCGCGCTGGGGAAGCTTTCCCCCACAACCCACTGCCAGCACCAGCGCAAACAGGACACCCAAATACCGAAGAATCGATCGAGAATTCATTGATCTGCTCCACACTCTGCAAAATACGATCTGAAGGGGACAATCTATCATTCCCTGCAGAAAAAGAGCAACGCCGCCCGCCCAGGGTCCCTCGCAAACGCTGTCCCGCAGATCAAACGCCTTGCGCGCGGGTTTGCCTCGGGAGTAGGCTTTTGCCCCATGAGTGACAATCAGACCGGTAGTAGCGAGTCCGCCGCCGAAGGGGCGATCCCCCGACGCGGATTCTTGAAGATCGGCCTGGCCGGCACGGCCCTGGCCGCGGTCGGCGGCGTCGGGCTCGCACTTCGCGACAGCGCGCTGCGCGAGATGCCCGCGGGCGGGCTCAAGGTGCTCACCCGCCGCGAATATTCGATTCTCGCCGCGCTCGCCGACGCGATCTGCCCCTCCACAGGGCCCGACGTTCCCGCGCCCAGCAAGCTGGACGTTGCCCGTCGCATCGACGAGATGTTTTCCCGCCGCGACGAGCATACCCGGAAGGAATTTCGCACGCTGGTCGGGATGTTCGACAACGCGCTCTTCAGCTTCCTTCTCGAAGGGCGCATCACGCCGTTTACAAAGCTCTCGCCCGAAGCCCGGGCACGCTCGCTCAGCAACTGGGAACACTCGGGGCTCGAGCTCAAGCGCACCATCTTCATCGCGCTGCGCCGGCTCACCGGGATGATCTATTACTCGTTCCCCGAAACGTGGAAACACATCGGCTATGAAGGCCCGCCCACGGAAACAGCGCTGGCCTACCGCGAGATCAATCGCACAGTGATGGCCGCCGAGCGCGCGGCGCGCCTGGCAAAGAAGCAGGCACCCGAAACCGCCGAAACGGAGAGCCGGCCATGAGCATTCATCAGGGAAAAGACATCACCGGCGATCTTACCCTCGAAACCGACGTGTGCATCGTGGGCTCGGGCGCCAGCGGCGCGGTGGCGGCCGAACGACTTTCCGCGGCGGGCAAGAAGGTGCTGATCCTCGAAGAGGGCGGCTATCACACCGCCGAAGAATTCAACATGCGCGAGATGCAGATGATGGAGCTGCTCTACCAGGACAAGGGCGCCCGCGCGACCAAGGACCTCTCCATCATGGTGCTCCAGGGCCGCGCCGTGGGCGGCGGCACGGTGATCAACGGAACCATCTGCTATCGCACTCCTGAGCAGACGGTCGAGCGCTGGATCGAGGACCACGGGGTCAAGGTCACCCACGAGGAACTTGTCCCCCACTGGAAGCGCATCGAAGAGCGACTCAACATCAAGAAGATCCCCATCGAGGCCGTGAACAAAAACAACCGCGTGCTCTGGGACGGGGCGAAGAAACTTGGCTGGCAGGTGGACACCACGCTGCGCAACGTAAAGAACTGCGCCCACCTGGGCTACTGCTTCATGGCCTGCCCGGCCGATGCCAAGCAGGCGATGCACATCACCATGATTCCCGATGCCATGGACAACGGCGCGGACCTCTACGCCGATGTGCGCGTCGATACGATTGAGACCGATGGCCGGAAGGTCAGCACCCTGCGCGGCAGCGTGCTCGACCGCGATACCCACCAGCCCAATGGCAAGAAAATAACCGTGAAGGCCAACTGGGTCGTGCTGGCCGGCGGGGCCATCAACACGCCGGCGCTGCTGCTTCGCTCGGGCGTGGGCAATGCCAACGGCCGCGTCGGAAAGCGCACCTTCCTGCAGCCCGTGACCGCAGCGCTCTCGGAATTCGAAGACCCGATCATGCTTTACTACGGCTCGACCGCGACCATGGGCTCCCACGAGTGGGCCTACTGGGGCGCCGATCGCAAGGGCTTCTTCATGGA
>JAGRBM010000108.1 GCA_020434085.1 Chrysiogenia bacterium
CCATCCGCTCAGGAGTGCGCCGACGTTCACACTCAGGTCCGCGCGCAGTAATTGCCGCCCTGTTTTCGAGCTGCCTCCGTCCATGAGCGTCAGCGCGCCATCGCCACTAAGTTGCACACCGGTGGTTGCGGCTTCGATGGCGGCGACCTTGAGCTCGCCACGCTTTGGATCGAGCGTGCCGCGGGCGCTTGCGCGCGCCCTTCCATCGTGCGTGACCGCACCGCTGTCCACACGAAGACCGGCGCTCGTTGAGATGCTCCATTCGAGGAGACCAGATTTCGAGGCCGCCTCCAGCGAAAGTTTGCCCTGCTTGACGAGCAGCGCCCTGCCCTGTCCGATGCTGACCCAGTTTCCTCCGAGCGCTGCCTTGCCCAGCACCGGCAGCTTTCCGGGCTCCAGCTTGAGACGCTCGAATGCACCGGTCGCGCCGAAGCGGGCGAGCGTAATCTCGCCGTACCTCGCCTGCTCGACCTGCGCTTCTATCTCACCTGAAAGCGTCGCAGCTTCGCCCCGGTAGGAAATCGATACCGCCCTGGCTGCCACGCGCCCCTGGGCTTCCACGCGCTGCTCGCCAAACTGCGAGACAAACTCGGCAAGTTCGCTGAGTTCCGCGTCCAGCGAATCGACCTTCCAGTCCGCGCTGAGCTGCGGAGCAACCGCAAGCTCGCCCGCACTGACGAGCGAGATCGCCTTGCCGAGCTGAAGATTGAATTTCTCACAGGCGTATTGCGACGCGCTGATTGTTCCGCCGCACGTGGCCTCAAAGCTCAGGGGTGAGGGGAGCACCAGGGCCTTGCCGCCTTCGGCCAGGCGCCGAATCGGCAATTGCCAGCTCGTTTCAATACTCAGCGCGTCACCGCCCGCAAGCCGGGCGTCGAGCAGGCCCGAAACGTCGAACGTCGCCTCGCGCGCGCGCTGCCCGGTAAGCAGTGTCGCGGAGAGCGCGGCCGTGGGCTCCGCACGCAGGTTTGCTTTCAGGAAATGCTCCGGGCCCACGCGTCCCTGCGCGAAGAGGGAGAAGGTTCCGGCTGCGAGCTGTAACTCGGGGGTTTCAACCCGCACGCGCAGGCCTTCGAGCTCAAGTTCTTCAATTTCGATGGGCAGTTCGAGCGGCTGCGCCGTCGAGGGGCTCGACGTTGCGACCGGCTCACTCCCGACATCACCTGCCGATGATTCCCAGTTCCACTTGCCCGATTCCTGCTTGATGAGCAGCTCGATCCCGCTTGCCCGAAGCGCGCGCACGTGCAGCTCACCCTTTGCCAGTTTCCAGGGATCGAAGGAAAATTCGAGGGTCTTTACCCGAAGGTCGTCGGGTGCGTCACCGACGCGCTCCCCGATGCGGGCATTCGTCAGCTCAAAGCCGCGCAGCGGTGCAATCTGGAGAGATTCGATGGTGACCGGGCGGCCAAGGCGGGCCGATAGCTGTTCTTCAAGCCAGGGGCGCAGCGCCTCGGCGGGAAACCACTGGAGCAGCGCCACACCAATCAGCAGGAGCGTCACGAGAACTAACACAAATACACGCAACCACGTGCGCGGCGAGCCCCGGCCGCCCGGATTGCTGGTTGATGTGGGTTGCTCTTGCTGACCCGGCGTCTGCGCCACAGGGACTCCCCCGCCGTTGGCTGGGCCGGTTATTCCGCCCGGATTGGCGGCACGACGCTCTCGGGCTCATCGGGTTTCCCGCTCTCCTGGCCAGGCTGTTCGGCCGGCTGCTGGGCGGGCGTTTCCGGCGTAGCCGCCGGCGCGTCATCGCCGCCCGGCTCGGGAAGCGGAATACGGTCGAGTTCAAGGTTCCATGCAGTGAATTCATCCTCGGCGCTGTCGGCGGTCGGATCGATTCCCACCGGCTCGCTCGCCGTGCCCGTGGGGCTCACGCGGATGTACTGCCAGCTGCTGACGATGCGTTCCCATTCCTCCACGGTTACCTCGCGCGGGCCGGGCACTTCCTGGGGTCCCGGCACTTCCTGCGGGCGGCCGGTGACCTGGCGCGGGCCGGGCACCTGCGCGGGAACGCCCTTCACGGCGACCTTGCCCTCATAGACCTTGAAGAGCGAGTCCTGCCCCTCGCCGGCGAAGTTCACCTGGAAGGCCGTGCCGCGCACGCCGGCCACCGCCGTCGTCGTCGCCACGTTGTAGTAAGAATCGGCACCGGCAAGCTTGCGCACCTTGGCCCAGAGGCGACCGATGAACAGCTTGGCCTCGAATTGCTTGGTCTTGTTGCGGGTCGGGAAATACAGATGCGAGAGTCGGAGCTTTGTGTTGGGTGCCAGACGCACGACCCCGCCGTCGGGTAGCTTCAGCTCCGCGCGGCTGCTCTCCGTGGTCTTTACAAAGTGCCCCTGCACCACGCCGTCACCAAGCTTGAGCGACTGCCACGGGCCGTTCTTGCCTGCCGCTGCGAAGGCCTGGCCTTCAAGGCGCGAAAGCGTGACCGTGCGCTCGCCGTCACGAGCGGCAAATGCCTGAAAACCGCCGAGCACACTCAATGAGACAACGAGCGCCCACAGCAGCGGTCGGCTCCAGCCGGCACGCACATAGCCCTTCATCAATACTCCTCCAGGACGCGAAGAACGCGGCCCTCTACTGAACCTTGTCCAGACTTGCGCGAATCGTCTGTTTGGCGCCGCCGCCCACCATTAGTTCCTGCGCGTGGGTTTCATAGCCTTCCTTGCGCAGTTCCAGGTGGTGGCGACCGCCATCGAGCTCGAGCACCTTCATGCGGCCATCGAAATCGCTGGCCTTGCCCTTCAACTTGCCGTCGATCCAGACCTCGGCGCTACGCGGTTCCACACGGAACACCACGAGCCCACGATCGGCCACCTGCTCGACACTGCGCGAGGCGCAGGCCCCGAGCAGGGAGACCGAAAGCACAACCAGAATCGCTGCAATGGCATTTCTCATCTTGGTTTCCTGTTTCTCAGCTCTGCGAGGCAGCGGCCGGCGCTGCGGGTTTTGCAGGCGCCGGGCGTTCTTTGAGAGTGACCTGCTGTCCGGCAGCAATGCCGGTTCGACCGGAAACGATCTTGCACTTCGAGACATTCTGCCCGAAGAGGCTGATCACTTCGAGTTCACCCACCTCGGGACCGATTTCCTGGCCCAGCTCGCGGCCGCTGTCGGGATCGACAAGCACCTCGCCCAGCCGGTTGACCTGCAGCTTGTCACCAACCTGCAGGCCGGTTTCCTTGCCAGCATTGACGATGGCCGTGCCACGCCCGGCATCGACCTTCACGACCTTGCCGCGCCACTCCTGGGTGACAAGCGAGTCGAGCAGGCTTTGCATGAACTGCTTGACCGACGCCCGCAGCGCAATCTGGCCAAGACTCTGGTCGTAACCGCCCTTGGCGCCGAAGCCCAGCAACTCGCCCTTCGTGTCTTCGGCTTCGCCCGTTCCGCTGCCTGCATAGAGGATCTCACCGGTCGTCGTATCCACCAGGCGGACATCGACCACCGCACGGGCAACCTGCTTCTTGCTCTTGGCAATCAGGGCGTCGGTGTGCTCGGTGTGAACACCGAACTCGCTGATGGTGCCGATGATCATTGCCTGCAGGCCCAGCACGCGGCCGGCCTGCGCCGCCGTGGCGGGATCGATCGCGCCGCTCTGTCCGAGCGCCTGTTCCTTGAGGACTTCGTCGAGCTGGCTGCGCTCGACCAGAATAAAGGCATCGGTCTTGGCCAGTTCCGTCGTCACGATGTCGACGATGGCCTGCCCCACGCGATAGCGCTTGGCATAGGTTGCCTTGTTTTCGAACTTGACCACGCCGACCCGTTTTTTCGGCCCCCTGGTGGTGATGACATAACTGGTTTCGGCCTCGGCCGACTGGCCGGCGGGCTCTTTGGCCTTAGGCGCGCAGCCGACAACAACGAGCGTTGCCAGCAGGAGCGCCAGTAGCGTCGAATTTCTCACGGTCTCCCCTTCCCGATCATTCCCGGGCGCTATGCGCGCCCGTCTGTCACTATTGCTTGACCAGCACGATGCTGATGGTGTTCTGCGTCACTTCCTGAATTTCAATCAGGAAGTCCGGGAAATCGCGAAGCGCAAGCTCGTCGGCCAACGTCTGCGCCGTCCCCGTCTTCATGTCCAGTTCCAGCGTGGTGCTACCTTTGGCGGTCTTGCGCTGGTGAATGGCTTCAATGCCGCGCAGCTCACGCTTGAGGGCCTGCTTGAACTGGGCCAGGTGCTTGTAGGTACCATAAGAGATGTTCAGCTCCACGCTGTGGTTCTGCACCACCTTCTCGATCATCTTGGGCATGATCTCCGCGGCGACCTTTTTCACACACTTGCGAAGCGCCTCGGGGCCGCCGACCTCGGGGATCGAGTGGACGTGGGTGCAGCTCTCACTGGCGCTGGTCACCACGCGCCCGGTGTCGGTTTTCACGACCTTGATGGAGATGTTCGCCGGGATCGAGAACATCGGTGAGTTCAGGATGCGGTTGCCCTGCCGGACGTAGGCCTTTCCGTAGACCACCATTTCGGCGGCCATCTGGTTGCCCAGTTCCTGCACCTGACGATCGGTCAGATCTGTGGCGCCGTATGCGTTGGAAACCTTGATGTTGCCGCTGGCGGCTGCGAGGTCCACCACCGGGAAGTTGTTGTCGGTGAATTCCTGAAGGAAGGTGTTCTCCGTGGTGTTGAGATCGAAGGACTGGGCCGTCGCGCTGACCTGGGCGCCGGCGCCCGTCCACCACGCCGTCCAGACTTCCTGGCCGATCTGCTGCTCTGCAATCATGAAGAGCGTGCGCGGCTTGTTGCTCTGCTGCAGGCCGGTCTGGACGAGGTCCTTGAGCTGGGCTTCGAGAAAGCTCTTGGCCACGACGGCATCGACGACGACCTTGTAGGTGCCATCGCCCTGCGCGCCCTCGGAAATGATCTTGTAGCTCTGCACGAAGGCCCGCGACTTCGAATAGATCCGGTCGCTCACCATCTGGAAGTTCTCTACGAGGGTTTCGCTGTCGACCACCACGCCGGCGGCCTGCTCAACCGCGGCACGCAGAGCCTGGTCGAGCGCCTTGTCGCGCGCATGCATCTCGTTGTTGCCGATGATGGCGTCAAAGCCTTCGGCCCGCACGCGCAGGCTATCGTCCTGGGCGTGGGCGCCGGCAACCGGCAGGGAAAGAAGCAGGGTGAAGAGCACGAGCAGCGCAACGGCGCCGCGACTGAGTCGGTTCATGGTTCGGTCCATCCCGTATGTTTCAGTGACTGCGCCGCTTTCGGCGCGAGCCCGTAATAACAAAGCCGGCCCGGCCCTTCACAATCGGGTCCGGGCCGGCCTCATCAAGCCTGATTAGTACTGCAGGGCCTCATGCAGCTTGCGAATCGCCAGCAGGGCCTTGGCACCGCTGACCGCATCCTTGGGCGCAAACTCGCCCGTGGAGAGGTCCTTGGGCTCAAGGATCTGGCGCGAGGTCGCAACCATCACCGCGTTGAAGTACGGCGCGTCGCTGCGCACGTCGGGGAACGGGCTGGTCTCGTCGATGAACTTGGTCGGAAGCGCCGTGTCACCGCTGATCTTGACCAGAATGTCCTCGATCATCATCGCAAACTCCGCCTTGGCAATTGCCTCGGAGGGGTTGAACTTGTTCTGGGAATCGAGTTCCAGGCCGCGGATGCCGAGTTTGAGCACCTCGAGAATGTCAGCACGCAGGACGTGATCCTGGATGTCGACGCCGATTTCGGCCGACGACATGGCCTGCTTCTTGGCCTTCTCGCCCGGGGCGTGGAAGGAGGTGTCGAACTTGGCGCCGCGTTGTTTGAAGAGCTTCTGGATGTTGAGCTCCTCAATGAGGAGCGCGGCCAGGTCGGCGCGGGTGATCTTGTCGATCAGCGCAATCTGCTTGCCGATCTCGCTGCCGGGGGCGGCGAGCTGAATCTCCTGCACCAGGCGCCACTCGCGGCGAGCCTCGGCGGAGTAGTCACCCTGCAGATCGAGGACCTGACGGAACATCTCGCCGGCTTTGCCGAACTGGAGGCCGCGCTTGTAAGCAATACCCATGTAGTAGCGCGCCGCCGTGCTATCGCCGTCCTCGTCGATAGCTTCCTTGAAGTGATCTTCTGCATCAGAGAGCCAGTCGTCACCCATCTTGGCGGTGAGGTAGCGGACCATGCCGATGTTGGCGACCACTTCGTCATCGTCACTGTCGGCGGTAGAAAGCGCCTTCTCTATATCGTTCTCGGCGTGCTCCCAGTCGCCCTTCTGGGCGAAGACCAGGCTGCGACCCACGAGAGCGCCGGTGAAGTCCTTCTTCAGGCTGAGCGCAAGTTCGAAGCTCTTGAGGGCTTCATCGTATTCTTCGTTGTCGAGCTGGCGGTTGCCGACCTTTGTATGGTGCTCGGGCGTATCGAGGGCGGCTTCCTTGGCGCGGCTCTTGTCGCCACAGGCGCTGACCGAACCAAGCAGGGCTACTGCCACGGCCACCAACCAGAGATTGCTGACGATTTTCTTCATGGATGCTCTCCTAAACTTTCTTTCCTAGCCGGTGCCTTCTCAAGCAGTCGTTACAGAACGATCATCACCCGACACTTCGAAAGGAAGCTCAGGTTCTGCGTCACGTTGCGGATCATTTCAGCATCGGCGTTCGAGATCACGAGATTCGTGCCGGCCGGGCCGTCGGTCTTGATGGCCTTGATGACCAGCGCGTTGTCGGAAACGCGGTCGTTGACCTTGGCTTTCTCTGCATCACGGGCATAGCCCACAACACCCAGATCCAGGGCGAACTCGCGGCTGGCAACGCCTGTGCCGTAAACCTCGGCGCCGCGCTCATCGATGATGCGCGGGCTCATGGCCGGCTTGCTGCCAAGGCCCGAGGCGTCGATGATCAGACCGGTATAGACCGGGCCCTGCGCCTGGGCAGCGGCCATGTTGTCGGCGCCGGGAGCGGCGGCAAAGGCCTGATCGCCAAAGAGCGCAGCGGCGATATCGCCGGTCAGCGTCACTTCGATCACGATTTCCACGCCGCCGTCATTGAAATACTTGCGATCGACCACAGAGAAACCACGAAGGGTTCCCTCGACGCGGGTCTTGATGGTGTCGCTCTGGAGCATGAAGTCCTGCACGGTCGACTCGGCCGAGACCTGAACGCCCTGCACCGACTCGAGCGCGTTGCGGAAGGCGTCGGCCTTCGCGGCACGCTCGGCGCCCAGGCGGGCGACGGCAATATTGGGGGCGTTGGGATTGGGCGCGCCCGATCCGGTCACGCGCAGCTTCATGGTCTGCCAGTTGACCTGGCCGGGCCCCACGTTTTGAACAAATGAATTGCCGGCGTCACCGAAGTAACCGGCCTGGGCAAAGGCCGAGCCAGGCAGGGCCAGGAAAGCCAGGGCCAGAAGCACTGTAAGTTTGCGAATCATGATTGTGCGGACTCCTCCGTGGTATCTAGTTCCCTTTAATAAGGGAGAGAGGGGCCCATCTCGTGTGACGTAGCCCACATCCCCAAAAACAGCAGCGAATTCGCTGCATTTCCTCTTCCGATCGAAATTTCTTCCAACAGTTCCAGCGCATACGATAGGGTTGCGCCGCTGCGCTGTCAACGCGCAGAGGCCGCCCCGTAGGCCCCTAGAACCTCAAATCCACATTTGCCCCGCCCCGAGCGTCCACCTGCACGCTGGCGCGGGCCTCGCTCTTGTCGGGAAGGCGCGACATCAGCTCGTGCTGGCCGTCCTCCACCCCGTAGAAAATGAAGCGTCCGGCCGAATCGGCCGCTGTGCCGGTCCACACCTTGCCGTCCTTGATATAGACCTTGGCCCGGGGCAGCGCATTTCCGCTCGAATCGAGCACCTTGCCCTCGATCCAGCCGCGCCGCTCGAGCGGTA
>JAGRBM010000109.1 GCA_020434085.1 Chrysiogenia bacterium
CGCCTGCCCCTTGTCGGCAAGCACCTTCGTGATCGCAGCCGTCAGCGTCGTCTTTCCGTGATCGACGTGTCCAATCGTTCCCACGTTCACGTGGGGTTTGGTTCGCTCGAATTTCTCCTTGGCCATGCCGGAGTCTCTCCTTGGATTCTTTCCTGTGAAAAATTAACTGGCCGCCTGGCCACGGGCCTTGGCGACGATTTCGTCTGCAATGCTCTTGGGGACGTCGGCGTAGTGCGAGAACTGCATCGTGTAGGTGGCACGACCCTGGGTCGCACTGCGAACGTCCGTTGCGTAACCAAACATTTCACCAAGCGGAACGTCGGCGTCGATCACCTGCATGTTTGAACGCTGACGGGTTCCCTTGATCTGACCGCGACGACCGTTGAGGTCGCCGATGATGGTGCCCATGAACTCTTCGGGGCAGACCACCTCGACCGCCATGACCGGTTCCATAATGACGGGGCCGGCCTTGAGGGCGCCTTCCTTGAAAGCCATTGAGCCGGCAATCTTGAACGCCATTTCCGAGGAATCGACCTCATGGTAGGAGCCGTCGAAGAGACTCACCTTGACGTCGACCATCGGGTAACCGGCATACACGCCGCGGTTCATGGCCTCTTCGCAGCCCTTGCGGACCGCGGGGATGTATTCACGGGGAACGACGCCGCCCTTGATCTCGTCGACGAATTCGTAACCGCCACCTGGCTCGAGGGGCTCCAGGCGAATGTGGACGTGACCGAACTGGCCGCGACCACCACTCTGCTTGGCATACTTGTGCTCGACTTCCACCTTCTTGCGGATGGCTTCGCGGTAGGCAACCTGGGGCTTGCCCACGTTGGCGTCCACCTTGAACTCGCGCAGCAGGCGGTCCTTGATGATGTCGAGATGCAGCTCACCCATGCCGGAAATGATCGTCTGTCCGGTTTCCTCGTCGCTCTTGACGCGGAAGGAGGGATCTTCGAGAGCGAGCTTCTGGAGCGAGACGCCCAGCTTTTCCTGGTCGCCCTTGGTCTTGGGCTCGATCGCGATGGAGATGACCGGTTCGGGGAACTCCATGGACTCGAGAATGACCGGGCTCTTCTCGTCGCAAAGGGTGTGGCCGGTGATGGTGGTCTTGAGACCCACAGCCGCGGCGATATCCCCGGCGCGCACTTCCTTGATTTCTTCACGCTTGTTGGCGTGCATCTGGAGGATACGGCCGACACGCTCACGCTTGCCGCTCGAGGAATTCAGGATGTAGGAACCCGCCTCCATCACGCCCGAGTACACGCGGAAGAAGGTGAGCTGGCCGACGAAGGGGTCGGTCATGATCTTGAAGGCCAGTGCGGCAAAGGGCTCTTCGTCGCTGGCCTTGCGGGTGATTTCCTTCTCGGGATCGTCGACGTCCGTGCCCTTGATGGCGGGAACGTCGACCGGCGCCGGCATGTACCAGATGACGGCGTCGAGGAGGTCCTGCACACCCTTGTTCTTGAAGGCCGTGCCGCAGAGAACCGGAATCGCCTTGATGTTGATCGTGACGTTGCGGATGGTCTGGCGGATCTCGTCGACGCTGAACTCGTGACCTTCCAGGAACTTCTCGGCGAATGTGTCGTCGAAGTCACTGAGAGTCTCGAGCATCTTCTCGCGGTATTCCTTGGCCTGATCGGCAAGGTTCGCGGGGATCTCGCCCTCGATCACCGTGGCGCCGAGGTCTTCGGAGCCGTAGGTATGGGCCTTCATGGTCACCAGGTCGACGCTGCCCTCGAACTGATCTTCGGCACCGATGGGAATCTGAAGAACGAGCGGGCGATGGCCCAGGCGCTCTTCGATCTCACCGACGACGTTAAAGAAGTCGGCACCGATGCGGTCCATCTTGTTCACAAAGGCCATGCGGGGGACTTTGTAGCGGTCGGCCTGGCGCCACACGGTCTCGGACTGGGGCTCTACGCCACCGACCGAGCAGAACACGCCCACGGCGCCGTCGAGCACCTTGAGCGAGCGCTCCACCTCAATGGTGAAGTCCACGTGACCCGGGGTATCAATGATATTGACGCGGTGGTCCTTCCAGAAACAGGTCGTCGCGGCGCTCGTGATCGTGATGCCGCGCTCCTTCTCCTGCTCCATCCAGTCCATCGTGGCGGCGCCGTCATGGACTTCGCCGATCTTGTGGCTGATGCCGGTGTAATAGAGAATCCGCTCGGTAGTCGTCGTCTTACCGGCATCAATGTGAGCCATGATGCCGATGTTACGATAGCGGTCGATGGGGTTGCTGCGGGCCACGTTGAGAATCTCCTACCAACGATAGTGGGCGAAAGCCTTGTTGGCTTCGGCCATGCGATGGGTTTCTTCGCGCTTGCGCACCGCGCCGCCGCGACCCATGGAAGCTTCCAGTAGTTCAGCAGCAAGCTTTTCACGCATGCTGCGGCCCGAACGATCGCGCGAGTTGTCGATGATCCAGCGCATTGCCAGCGCCTGACGGCGGTCCTGGCTCACCTCGACGGGCACCTGGTAGTTGGCACCACCGACACGGCGGCTCTTGACCTCGACGTTGGGCTTGACCTGCTCCATCGCCTTGCGGAACACGTCCAACGGGTCGGCACTCGACTTCTCGGCAACGATATCGAGCGCGTCGTAGACAATCGTCTCAGCCGTGCTCTTCTTGCCGTGAAGCATCACATTGTTGATGAACTTGGCCACCAACGGGCTGTGAAACTTCGGATCGGGAAGGATTTCCCGCTTTTCTGCCTTGCTCTTGCGTGACATCTCGGAGCTACCTCTCGCGTTACTTCGGGCGCTTCACGCCATACTTGGAGCGCGCCTGCTTGCGGTTTGCGACGCCGACGGTATCGAGCGTGCCGCGAACAATGTGATAGCGGACGCCCGGAAGGTCCTTCACACGACCGCCGCGGATCAGCACGACCGAGTGCTCCTGCAGGTTGTGACCCACACCCGGGATATAGGATGTGACCTCAAACTTGTTGGTCAGGCGCACACGAGCGACCTTGCGAAGGGCCGAATTGGGCTTCTTCGGGGTCGTGGTATAGACACGCGTGCAGACCCCACGACGCTGCGGACAGCTTGCGAGGGCCGGCGACTTCGTGCGGGTCTTCTGACGGTTGCGTCCTTTGCGGACGAGCTGATTAATCGTTGGCATGGCGCAATCACGCTCCCTGCAATCGTTCCGTAGTGGCCGGGTAGTATTCTCGAAGAACTTGCCTGGCCGAATTCCGAAAAACTCTTATATTTCCTTCGAGTTAGGCCCCAAATTGGCCCTGGTACCCGGGAAGGTGCTGCTTTATAGACGCCGCCCCGGGGCATGTCAAGCACCCGGAGCGGCGTTTTTGTGTCTCTGGACAGGTTTTCAGGCTCAGGCGCTCTCGCCCGCCACCTCGCCTACCGCCGTGGGCTCCAAATTGGGGTCCACAAGCTCAATTTCCAGGTCCTTGTACTTGGCAAGGCCCGTTCCGGCCGGGATCAGGCGGCCCATGATGACGTTCTCCTTGAGGCCTCGCAGGTGGTCGACCTTGCCCGCGATGGAGGCAGCGGTGAGCACCTTGGTGGTCTCCTGGAAGGACGCGGCCGAGATGAAGCTCTCAGTGGAGAGCGAGGCCTTCGTGATACCCAGCAGCAGCGGCTCGGCCGTGGCCGGGCGACCGCCCTGGGCAATGGCTTCCTGGTTCACTTCCTGGAAGCGCCACTTCTCGACCTGCTCGCCGATCAGGAAGCGGGTATCGCCCACGTCCTTGATCTGGACCTTCTTGAGCATCTGGCGGACGATCACCTCAATGTGCTTGTCGTTGATCTTCACGCCCTGGAGTCGGTAGACCTCCTGGATGCCGTCGACGAGGAACTTGGCGAGTTCCTTCTCGCCCAGCACGCGCAGAATGTCGTGCGGGTTCGGAGAGCCTTCCATCAGGGCCTCGCCGGCACGGACGAAGTCGCCTTCGTGCACGGTAATGTGCTTGCCCTTGGGGATCAGGTATTCGCGCGGCTCGCCGACCTCGGGCGTGACAAGCACCTTGCGCTTGCCCTTGGTGTCCTTGCCGAAGGAGACGATTCCGTCGATCTCACTGATGACCGCATGATCGCGGGGCTTGCGGGCCTCGAAGAGCTCGGCCACACGGGGAAGACCACCGGTGATGTCCTTGGTCTTCGTGGTGCCGCGCGGGATCTTCGCCAGCACATCGCCGGCCTCCACGTTGTCGCCTTCGTTGACGACGATGATCGCGCCCACGGGAAGCTGGTAGCGAGCGTCCGCGGTGGAGTTGGGCAACTTGAGCGTGATGCCGTCCTGGTCCTTGATGGAGACACGCGGACGCATATCACTGTCGCGGTATTCGACAATCACCTTGGATGAGAGCGCCGTCACTTCGTCGAGCTGTTCCTGCATGGTGACGCCTTCGATGACGTCGCCGAACTTCACAACGCCGCGAAGCTCGGTGAGAATGGGAACAGTATGCGGATCCCACTCGGCGATCAGATCGCCGCGCTTGATCTGCTGACCGTCCTTGACCATCAGACGCGCGCCGTAGACGAGTGAGTAGCGCTCCTTCTCGCGACCGCTGCCGTCCTCAACCACCACTTCACCGTTGCGGTTGAGCACGATGGGCTGGCCGTTGCGGTTGACGATCAGGTTCACATTTTCCAGACGGACCTTGCCGTCGTTGTGGGAATCGAGCTGCGACTGCACGGCCTTACCACTGGCGGTGCCGCCGACGTGGAAGGTACGCATGGTGAGCTGGGTGCCCGGCTCGCCGATGGACTGGGCGGCAATGATACCGACCGATTCACCGCTGTTGGCCAGGTGACCGCGGGCAAGGTCGCGCCCGTAGCAAAGGGCACAGATGCCGTGTTTGGACTGACAGGTGAGCACCGAACGAATCTTCACGCGCTCGACGCCTGCATCCTCGACAATGGCCATGAGGTCTTCATCGATTTCCTGGTTGGCATCGACAAGCACCTTGCCCGTGACCGGGTCGACGACGTCTTCCAGGGCGGTGCGGCCCAGGATGCGATCGCCCAGGGGTTCGACGACGACGCCGCCTTCGACAAGGGCGACCATCTCCACGCCGTCCATGGTGCCGCAATCGTTTTCGGCAATGATGGAGTCCTGGGAGACGTCCACCAGGCGGCGGGTCAGGTAACCCGAGTTCGCGGTCTTGAGCGCGGTGTCGGCCAAACCCTTACGAGCGCCGTGGGTCGAGATGAAATACTGCAGCACCGAGAGACCTTCGCGGAAGTTCGCGGTAATCGGCGTCTCGATGATTTCGCCCGAGGGCTTGGCCATCAGACCGCGCATACCGGCGAGCTGACGAATCTGCTGGGCACTACCACGGGCGCCCGAGTCGGCCATCATGAAAATGGCGTTGTCGGAGGCGACCTTGCGGGTCTTCCCGTCGGCGTCCTTGATCTCCATGGTGGAGATCTGGCTCATCATGTCCTCGGCAACGACTTCCGTCGCGCCGGCCCAGATGTCGACGACCTTGTTGTAGCGCTCGCCGTGGGTGATGAGGCCTTCGATATACTGGTTCTCGATTTCCAGGGCCTTCTCGGTTGCTTCGGCAAGGATCTTCTCCTTGCTGGCCGGGATGACCATGTCCTTCATGGCGATGGAGATGCCCGCGCGGGTCGCCCATTCGAACCCGAGGTTCTTGAGGCGGTCGGCCAGAAGAACCGTGTTCTTGTCACCGGTGTGGCGGAAACCGTGGTCCACAAGGGCGTTGAGCGCCTTCTTGTCCATCACCTTGTTGATGAGCGAGAACGGGATGTTTTCCTTGTCCGGCAGGATGTCCCACAGGATCATGCGACCGGGCGTGGTCTCGACGCGCTCGCCATTTGGCATGCGCACCTTGATGTGAGCCTGCAGGTCCACGGCGCCGGCGTCGTAGGCAATGCCCACTTCATCGGGCGAACCGAACAGCTTGCCCTCGCCCAGCGCACCCAGGCGCTCGCGGGTCAGGTAGTAGGTGCCCAGCACGATATCCTGCGTGGGACCGATGATCGGCTTGCCGTTGGCCGGCGAGAGAATGTTGTTCGTGCTCATCATCAGCACGCGCGCTTCCATCTGGGCTTCCAGCGAGAGCGGCACGTGGACGGCCATCTGGTCACCGTCGAAGTCGGCGTTGAAGGCCGCGCAGACGAGCGGGTGCAGACGAATGGCCTTGCCCTCGACCAGGACAGGCTCGAAGGCCTGAATGCCCAGACGGTGGAGCGTCGGGGCGCGGTTGAGCATGACCGGGTGCTCGCGAATGACTTCGTCGAGGATGTCCCAGACTTCGGGGCGCTCGTTCTCGACGAGCTTCTTGGCGGCCTTGATGGTCGCCGCGTAGCCGCGCGATTCGAGCTTCGAGTAAACGAAGGGCTTGAACAGCTCAAGCGCCATGCGCTTGGGCAGGCCGCACTGGTGCAGCTTGAGGCTCGGGCCGACCACAATGACCGAACGACCGGAGTAATCGACGCGCTTTCCAAGCAGGTTCTGACGGAAGCGACCCTGCTTGCCCTTGAGCATGTCCGAGAGGCTCTTGAGCGGGCGCTTGTTCGGACCGGTGATGGTCTTGCCGCGGCGGCCGTTGTCGAACAGGGCGTCGACGGCTTCCTGCAGCATGCGCTTTTCGTTGCGGATGATGATCTCGGGCGCGTTGAGTTCCATCAGTCGCTTCAGACGGTTGTTGCGATTGATGACGCGGCGATACAGGTCGTTGAGATCGCTGGTCGCAAAGCGGCCGCCATCGAGGGGAACCAGCGGACGCAGGTCAGGCGGAATGACCGGAACGCGCTCGAGAATCATCCACTCGGGGCTGTTCTTGCTCTGCAGGAAGGACTCGACGACCTTCAGGCGCTTGGTGATCTTCTGGAGCTTGGCCACCGAGTTGGTCGAGCGCATTTCCTCACGAAGTTCCTTCGAGAGGGGATCGAGCTCCAGCTCGCCGAGAAGCTTGAGCACGGCCTCGGCACCCATGCGGGCGACAAAGGAAGTGCCGAACTCCTCGATGGCGCGGCGGTATTTCTCCTCGGTGAGGACTTCCGCCTTCTTGAGCGGGGTCTCACCGGGATCGACGACGATGTAGTTCTCGAAGTAGAGAACCTTTTCGAGGTTCTTCGGGGTCACGTCCAGGATCGTGCCGATGCGCGAGGGAAGGCTCTTGAGGAACCAGATATGCGCCACCGGGCTGGCCAGGTCGATGTGACCCAGACGCTCGCGGCGGACCTTGGACTCGATGACTTCGACGCCGCACTTCTCGCAGACGATGCCGCGATGCTTCATGCGCTTGTACTTGCCGCACAGGCACTCGTAGTCCTTGATCGGGCCGAAGATCTTGGCACAGAACAGACCGCCGCGTTCAGGCTTGAACGTACGGTAGTTGATGGTCTCAGGCTTCTTTACTTCGCCATGCGACCATTCCTTGATCTTGTCCGGCGAAGCAAGGCCGATCCGGATCTTGTTGAAGGAAAGCGGGTTCTTGGGCTTCTCAAAAAGGTTGAAAAGATCCTTCACCGTCGACTCCTAATCTGGCTCCCGCACTTTCGCGGGATAAACCCTCAATCAGCAACGCCTGAAAACGGCGCCGCGTCAGTAACTAAAAAGCGCCCTGCCCCGTTCAGCTTCCCGTCGTCGGGATCGGCTGATCGTCTTCGAGCAGGGTGACGTCGAGCGCCAGCGACTGGAGCTCCTTGACGAGCACGTTGAACGACTCGGGAAGGCCCGGTTCGAACACCTGCTCGCCCTTGACGATGGCCTCGTACATCCGGTTGCGACCCTTGATGTCGTCGGACTTGACCGTCAGGAATTCCTGGAGCGCAAACGACGCGCCGTAGGCCTCGAGCGCCCACACTTCCATCTCGCCCAGACGCTGGCCGCCGAACTGCGCCTTGCCGCCCAGCGGCTGCTGGGTGACGAGCGAGTACGGCCCAATCGAACGGGCGTGGATCTTGTCATCGACAAGGTGATGGAGTTTGAGCACGTACATGACGCCCACGGTGACCGGGTTCTCGAACATCTCGCCGGTGCGGCCGTCAATCAGACGCGACTGCCCGGTATCGTCGAAGCCGGCTTTGGCCATCAGCTCGGTGATGTCGGGCTCGTGCGCGCCGTCGAATACGGGCGTTCCAAGGTGCAGACCCTTGCTGAGCTTCTTGGCGGCGTCGATGACGGCATCGTCGTCGAAGCCCTTGAAGATCTTCTCGTAGTCCTTGCCGTAAACGTCCTTGAAGAAGGTACGCAGCTCGGCCGCAGCCTTCTCGCGGTATTCGTCGCAGATCTTCTGGATCTTCGCGCCCATGCCGCGTGCGGCCCAGCCGATGTGAGTCTCCAGGATCTGTCCCACGTTCATGCGCGAGGGAACGCCGAGCGGGTTGAGCACGATCTCAACGGGCGTGCCGTCTTCGAGGTAGGGCATGTCCTCTTCAGGAAGAATGCGCGAGACGACACCCTTGTTGCCGTGGCGACCGGCCATCTTGTCGCCGACCTGCAGCTTGCGCTTGATGGCAACAAAGACCTTCACCATCTTGATCACGCCCGGGGGAAGTTCGTCGCCCTTCTTGAGGCGCGAGATCTTCTCGTCGGTGTGACGCTTGACGAGGGCAATGCGCTCCTCAACGGTATCGAGCGAGCGACGGATCTGGTTGTTGACCTCTTCGTCCTTGAGGACGATGTCGCGATACTTCGAACCGGGAAGTTTCTCGAGCACTTCGGCAGTCAGGGTCTCACCCTTCTTGCACACCATGTTGCCGTCGGCATCGTAGGCGTTTTCGGCAACCTGCTTGTCCTTGAGCAGATCGTAAATCTTGTCATTGGCCGTGCGGCGAATGATGCGGATTTCGTCGGCCTTGTCGAGTTCGAGTTTCTCGACTTCGGCTTCCTCGATCTCCTGCAGACGCTGGTCCTTGTCGACGCCCTTGCGGGTGAAGACGCGGGCGTCGATGACGGTGCCCGTCACGCCCGGCGGAACGCGAAGCGAGGTGTCACGCACGTCGCCGGCCTTCTCACCGAAGATGGCGCGAAGCAGTTTCTCTTCGGGCGAGAGCTGGGTCTCACCCTTGGGCGTGATCTTGCCCACGAGAATCGAACCGGCCTGGACTTCGGCGCCGATGCGTACGATGCCGCTCTCATCGAGATCGGCAAGTGCTTCTTCACCGACGTTGGGAATGTCGCGGGTGATTTCCTCGGGACCGAGCTTGGTGTCCCGGGCAACGGCCTCGAACTCCTCGATATGGACCGAGGTGTAACGATCGCCGGCAACGACGCGCTCGCTCATGAGGATGGAGTCTTCGAAGTTGTAACCACCCCACGGCATGAAGGCCACGAGCAGGTTCTGCCCCAGCGCGAGCTCGCCGTTGGCAGTCGCCGGACCGTCGGCAAGAACCTGGCCCTTGCGCACAACCTCGCCGATCTGAACGATGGGCTTCTGATTGAGGCAGGTGTTCTGGTTCGAACGCTGGTATTTCAGCATCCGGTAGATGTCGATGCCCACGTCGTTGAACGGAGCGATCTCCGCGGTGGCGCGAACCACAATGCGGTTGGCGTCGACGTATTCGACGATGCCGTCACGCTTGGCGGAAATGGCCACGCCCGAGTCGCGGGCGACGGTGCCTTCCATGCCGGTGCCCACGAGCGGGGCCTCCGTGCGGAGAAGCGGCACAGCCTGGCGCTGCATGTTCGAACCCATGAGCGCGCGGTTGGCATCGTCGTTCTCGAGGAACGGGATGAGCGCCGCGGCCACGGAGACGAGCTGGTTGGCGCCCACGTCCATGAGGTCGACTTCCTCGGGCGGAACGAAAGCGAATTCACCAGCGCGACGGGCCTGCACGGTTTCGGTGACAAAGGCGCCGTCGGGGCCAAGCTCGTGGGTGGCCTGCGCGATGGTGTGGCCCTCTTCCTCCAGAGCGGAGAGGTAGGCCACCTCGCCCGTCACGCGGCCGTTTTCGACCTTGCGATACGGGGTTTCAATAAAGCCGTAGTCGTTGATGCGCGCATAGGTCGAGAGCGAGGCGATCAGACCGATGTTCGGTCCTTCGGGCGTCTCGACCGGGCAGATGCGGCCGTAGTGAGTCGGATGGACGTCGCGGACTTCGAAGCCCGCGCGCTCGCGCGTCAGACCGCCGGGTCCCAGGGCCGAGAGGCGGCGCTTATGCGTCACTTCCGAGAGCGGGTTCGTCTGGTCCATGAACTGCGAGAGCTGCGAGGACCCGAAGAACTCCTTGACCACTGCCGAGACGGGCTTGGCGTTGATCAGGTCGTGGGGCATGAGGGTTTCCACTTCGTGGAAG
This sequence comes from Chrysiogenia bacterium, assembly GCA_020434085.1. Classification (NCBI taxonomy): domain Bacteria; kingdom Pseudomonadati; phylum Chrysiogenota; class Chrysiogenia; species Chrysiogenia bacterium. The sequence goes on from JAGRBM010000109.1 coordinate 10,243, forward strand.
CTCATGCGTTCCTTGATGGCGCGCTCCATGCGAACGAGACCGATGCGGTACTGGTTTTCCAGCAACTCGCCCACGCTGCGCACGCGGCGATTACCAAGGTGATCGATGTCGTCGATGCTGCCCTGCCCGCCCTTGAGGGCCAGCAGGTAGCGGATGACTTCCTTGATGTCGCGATGATCGAGCGTGACCTGCTCGACCGAAGCCTCCAGACCCAGCTTGATGTTCATCTTCACACGGCCCACGCGCGAGAGGTCGTAGCGCTCGGGATTGAAGAACAGGGACTCGAAGAGGTTCTTCGCCGTCTCGAGCATGGGCGGATCGCCCGGACGCAGGCGACGGTAAATCTCCACGAGGGCTTCTTCCTGCGTGATGGTCTTGTCGACCAGCAGGGTGTCGCGCAGCGAGGAGTGATGGACGTGACCGTCCATGTAGAGGATCTCGAAGGATTCGAGCTTGGTCTCGCGGACCTGCTCGAGGATCTCTTCGGTCACTTCCTGGTTACACTCGGCGATTACTTCGCCGGTGTTGGGATTGACGATGTCGTGGGCGACGACCTTGCCGAGCAGCTCGTCGTCCTCGAAGGGAAGACGGGTGATCTTGGCCTCGTGCAGTTTCTCGATCGCGCGATTGTTGATCTTGCGATTCTTCTTGATGAGAACCTCGCGCGTTTCCGGGTCACGGATGTCGCGCGGCGCACGCTGACCGAGCATCAGCTCGGGCTCGAACTTGCGGAACCACTTCTTGCCTTCGTAGGTGACAAGTTCGGTCTTGTAGTATTCGGTGAGGATTTCCTCGTCGTTCATCCCCAGCGCCTTGAGCAGCACCGAGACCGGCAGCTTGCGCCGGCGGTCGATGCGCACGTGCAGCAGGTCCTTGGGATCGAACTCGAAGTCGAGCCAGCTACCGCGGTAGGGAATGATGCGCGCCGAGTAGATCAGACGGCCCGAGGAGTAGTGCTTGCCCTTGTCGTGGTCGAAGAACACGCCGGGCGAGCGGTGCAGCTGGCTGACGATCACGCGCTCGGTGCCGTTCACGATGAACGTGCCGTGCTCGGTCATGAGCGGGATCTCACCGAAGTAGACCTCCTGCTCCTTGACGTCGCGGATCGTCTGCGCGCCGGTTTCCTCGTTCGTGTCCCAAACGACCAGCCGAACGGTGACCTGCAGCGGGGCGGCATAGGTCATGCCGCGCTGGTGGCACTCGTCGACGTCGTACTTCGGCTCTTCAAGCCGATAGCTCACGAATTCGAGGGATGCGGTTTTGTTGAAGTCCCGGATGGGGAAGACGCTTTTGAACACCGCCTGCAGACCCGAATCATCGCGGTCTTCAGGGGCAACGCCCGCCTGGAGGAACTTGTCGTAGGAACGCTTCTGAACCTCGATGAGATTGGGTACATCGATGATGCGAGGGATGCGCGCGTAGGACCTACGGAGCTGCGCTGTTTCAATGCGGGAAACAGACATGGCTACTCCTCAAAGAAGCTACTGGGGCCAGGCCCCAACAATGCCGAAACGACACCAATACCCATGCCCCGCCCGGTGGGGCGAGGTGGGCGTGATGCCTCTCGGGAAAACGGGCATACCGCCCCCTTCAGGGGGGCGGTTACCCTGTAACAATCGCTTCCGCGAGCTGGTGATTGGCGGTCGCTCATGCGAGTCAAGCGGAGAAACCTCCTACTTGAGCTCGACAGTCGCGCCTGCTTCTTCCAGCTTGGCCTTGAGGGCCTCGGCGTCTTCCTTCTTCGCGCCTTCCTTGACGGGGGCGGGAGCGCCGTCGACGAGCGCCTTGGCTTCCTTGAGCCCAAGGCCGGTGGCCTCACGAACGGCCTTGATGACGGAAATCTTGTTTCCGCCGGCGCTCGCCAGAACCACGTCAAACTCGCTCTTCTCGGCGGCAGCTTCGCCACCGGCAGCCGGGGCGGCAGCAACGGCGACCGGAGCGGCAGCCGAAACGCCGAAGGTCTCTTCGAGATCCTTCACGAGTTCCGCTACTTCGAGCAGCGGCATTTCCTTGAGTGCATTCACAATGTCTTCGCGGCTAATAGCCATGACCCAAATCCTCCTGGGACAAAACTTGCTGGTTAATCAAACGGGAACAAAAGCCCGCAGTTTCCAATTTCAGGCTGCGATCAGGCAGCGGCTTTGTGGTCGTGAATCGCCTTGAGTGCGTAGACCAGGTTGCGGGCAACGCCCGAGAGCGCGCCGACCAGGTTGCTGGCCGGTGCATTGATGGAGCCGAGCATCTTGGCAAGCAGCTCTTCCTTGCTGGGGAGCTTGGAGAGCGCGATCACTTCGGCCTCGCTCATCACGCGGCCTTCGAGCCCGCCGGCCTTGACCTGGATGACCTCGTGGGTCTTGGCAAAGGTGACAAGCTCCTTGACCGGCGTGACCGGATCCTCGGCGCCGCTGATCATGATTGCGGTCGAGCCGAAGCAGTGCTCCTGCAGGCCTTCGAGGTCGGTGCCGGCAACGGCGCGACGCAGCATGGTGTTTTTCACCACGCGGAAGCTGCCGCCCACTGCACGCAGCTTGTCACGCAGCTCGCTGGACTCCTCGACGGTCAGGCCCTGGTAGGTCACCATCACGAGGGTTCCACCTTCGGTGATCTGCTTCTTGAGATCCTCGACGAAGGCTTCCTTGACTTCGGTTTTTACGATCTTCTTTACGGCCTGTACCATTTTTTTATCCTCTACAGAGAGTGCGCTCTCTCAAGCCTGGCGGCGGGAAAAACGAAGCCGCTGCGCTGGCCTCATGCTCGGCGGGTGAGAGGTTGAGAACCTTCATTATCGCGCTTCTCTTCGCGCGGCCCGGTGTCTTCGACAAGCTTCCAGCTAGCGGTTAACGCCATCCAAACTGTGTTATTTGCGCTCGGTCTCTCTCCCTGCGGAAATTACGTTTTCTTCGACTCAGGCCCCGGTGCGCGGGCTCTGCTCAGTCAGATCAATGCGAATGCCCGGGCCCATCGTGGTGCTCAGGGCAATGTTGCGAACGTAGGTGCCCTTGGCGCCCGAGGGTTTGGCCTTGATGATTGCTTCCACGGCGGCGCGGAAGTTCTCTTCGAGCTTGCCGGCCTCAAAGCTGGCGCGGCCGATTCCCATGTGAATGATGCCGGCCTTCTCGACCTTGAAGTCGCTGCGACCGGCCTTGAGCTGCTGGACCACATTGGCGACGTCGGCGGTGACGGTGCCGAGCTTCGGGTTGGGCATCAGGCCGCGGGGGCCGAGCACCTTACCGATGCGACCGACCTGGCCCATCATGTCCGGGGTGGCCACGGCCGCATCGAAGTCGAGGAAGCCCTCTTCCTGGATGCGCTTGACCAGATCCTCTGCGCCCACGATGTCGGCGCCGGCGGCCTCGGCTTCCTTGGCCTTCTCACCCTTGGCGAACACGGCGACGCGAACGTCCTTGCCGGTTCCGGCCGGGAGCATGACCGAGCCACGGACCTGCTGGTCGGCGTGACGGGGATCGACGTTCAGACGGATCGCGAGATCCACCGACTGGTCGAACTTGGTCAGCGTGGAGGATTCCTTGATAAGGCCGAGCGCCTCGCCAAGACCATAGGCCTTGTCGCGATCAACCTTATCGGCGAGTGCCTTGAATTTCTTGCCAGCCATTGCCTTGATCCGCCTTAGACGACGTCCACACCCATGCTACGCGCGGTTCCCGCGATCGTGCGCATGGCGCATTCTACGTCGGTGGTGTTGAGGTCGGGGAGCTTGAGCTCGGCAATCTGCCGAACCTGGTCCATGGTGATCCGACCCACCTTGTCCTTGTTGGGCTCGGACGAACCCTTCTCAACCTTGGCCGCCTTCTTGACGAGCACGCTCGCCGGCGGGGTCTTGAGAATGAAGTCGAAGGAGCGGTCCTGATAGACCGAAATCACGCAGGGGATGATCAGGTTTTCTTTGGCCTGCTCCTGCGTGCGATCGTTGAACTGCCGAACGAAGTCAGCGATGTTGATGCCGTGCTGGCCGAGGGCCGGACCCACCGGCGGAGCCGGGGTCGCCTTACCGGCGGGCAGCTGCAGCTTGATCTGACCCGTTATCTTTTTCTCAGCCATTGGGGGCTAACTCCCGAAAAACATTGCCATTTATGGGGCTTCCCGGCAGATTTCTCCAGCCAGGGAGGCGGCATTCTAGAAAGAGGGCTTCACCAAGTCAAGGGCAAACTCCCCAGGCAACGCGGCCTGGGGGCAATTTCAGGCCTTCTCCACCTGCAGGAACTCGAGCTCCACCGGGGTGGCGCGACCGAAAATCGAGACCAGCACCCGGAGCTTGCCCTTTTCGGGCAGAACCTCGTCGACGACGCCGGTGAAGTTCATGAATGGACCGTCCACCACGCGGACGTTTTCGCCCTTTTCGTAGAGGACCTTGGGGGTGCTCTTGTACTGCCCTTCGTCGATCTGCTGGGTCAGCCGGCGGACCTCGTCGTCGGGGATCGACGGCGGGTCCGTGCGGCCGCCCACGAAACCGGTGACCTTGGGCGTGTTGCGCACCAGGTGCCAGGTTTCGTCGGCCAGGGCCATCTGGACCAGAATGTAGCCGGGGAAGAACTTGCGGGAGGTGCTCCGGCGCTTGCCCTTGACCAGCTCGACGACCTGCTCCTGGGGAATGAGGATCTCGCCGAAGCGCTCCTCCATCCCGTAGGCCTTGATCCGCTCCTCAAGGGCCAGCTTGGCCTTGTTCTCAAAGCCGGTGGCGGTGTGAATGACGTACCACTTCATTTCCATCAGGTTCACCTGCAGGTTTGCCGGGGCCGGGCCCTAGCGAACCAGCCACTCCATGATCTTCGAGAGAACAAAATCCACACTGCCGAGAAAGACCGAACTGACGGCAACAAACATCAGCACCACACCGGTGGCCGAACGGGTATCCTTCCACTCGGGCCAGGTGACTTTCTTCGCCTCGGCACGCACGCCCTTGAGGAAGTCCTGGCTCTCGGTGATCAGGCCCTTCTCGGCGGTACCGCTATCGCTCTTGCTCTGCGCCATGCGCTCTATCTACTTTCCAGGCGCTCTCGCGCCCACTTGCCATTCGCCCATCGCCCGCCCGGGCGAAAATGGCAGGCCAGGCTGGATTCGAACCAACAGCCTACGGATTTGGAGTCCGCCGCTCTACCAATTGGAGCTACTGGCCCTTTAAAAGGAACCGCTAAGGACGCATCAACCCTTCGGGTTGGGCAGCTTGCACTCCTTGTGGAGTGTGTGCTTGCGGAGCTTGGGCGAGAACTTCATCAGCTCCAGCTTGTCCTTGGTATTGTTCTTGTTCTTCATGGTCACGTAATTGATGATGCCCGTTTCCGAACACTTGAGACCAATCTGAATTCTGTGATCGCTAGCCATTACTCAATAATCTCCGTAACAACGCCAGCTCCGACGGTGCGTCCGCCTTCGCGGATTGCGAAGCGCACGCCGTCTTCCATGGCGATGGGGGTGATGAGTTCTACTTCCATCTGGGCGTTGTCGCCCGGCATGATCATTTCCGTTCCCTCGGGAA
>JAGRBM010000110.1 GCA_020434085.1 Chrysiogenia bacterium
CGTTGCGGCTTCGAGCTCCTCCTGACTTGGCAGTTCCATTTGCTTGTCATATCGCAAGGAACGCCGGCTCAGCAATGACTCACTTTGCGCCGGCCTCCCGCCAGCGCCCAGCAATCCATTGCAGCCCCGTTCCGCCTGCGCAGTCGTGAGCGTATCCGTAGCCGTGCTCGTGCTCGCTGCGCAGTCTGAGTCGTGCACGAGCACGAGCACGTCCACGACTGTTTGATTGAGGGGGGCGGATCAAGATTGCCTGATTCCGGGGAAAACCCCGCCTGCGGCGGTGCCCCCACGGCTGTTTGGACTTGCGCCGCGACTCCCCTACAATCCCGCTCTGTCTGGCCGCGTTGGGGGTGTCCCGCAAAGGCACCAGGGACTGAGAGCACACCCCACGAACCTGCTCCGGGTCATGCCGGCGAAGGGAAACGCGGGCGCCGTGGGCGCTGCTTGTTTCGAGCGCGTCCCTCCTCCCGATCCCTTCCACGCACTGCCCGATCAGTTATTGAGTATGGACTCGTTCTGAGGCGTTTGTTTGGGATGAAATCTGTAAGATCATTGGTTCTTTGGCTCAGCGTCACGATCACTGTTTCCGCTTGCGGTCCAAGTGCTCGATACACGCCCCCATCTGAGTTCAGTCGGCTGCCCACGGAAATAGTTGTCCACGCAGACTACGACACGGCTTGGACCGCATTGATTCGTCATGTTTCGGAAACATTTTTCTCGATCGAGCACTTTGAAAAGGACTCAGGGCTAATAGTGTTGTCATTCGCCGCAGATAAACCATCTGTTTATGTTGATTGTGGCAATTACTCGGCAGCTAGGCTCCCATTTAACCCATCTGATTATTCAGGTGCTTATGCTGACTACGCGACGCAGTTCATGGGGGCTCGGCTAAGTGGAAGGCTCAATATCAATGTGAACCGAATTTCTGATGACAAAACCGGAATTCGAGTTATTGCAAGATATATTTTCGGTCCGATGCAACGTGAAGATTTCTTGTCTGCCGCAACCGGGCAACGGCCAAGTTTCGCTTTTGATACGGGACAATCTGATACCAAGTTGGTGACAGATACGCGGGGGAGTTTGTCAGCGCGCTCGTGCAGGCCGACCCATGTAGCTGAATACTCGATTTTAGAAGCGGTAAATAAGAATCTTGAGAAGAAGTGAACGAAGGAAGGCGATCATGAGCAAGTCCTACACCCTGCCGCAGCTCGGCAACAATCCCTCCACCGGCAAGCTGGGCACCACGCCCGGCAGTTTCGCGCGCGCCCCGCAGGTGGGCGGCGCGCTTTCGTTCAGCTCCCCCGACACGCCGGGGATGCCCGCGCCCTCGGATAAAACAGCCTGGGACTTCATGCCCGCCGACTGGAAACTCAAGAACGGCAAGTGGAGTGCGCCCGCGGGTTTCACGCCCGTGACGCAGCTCGAACACGCGCGCCTTGGCATCATCACGCCGCAGATGGAGCGCGTCGCCGCGCGCGAGCCGCACCTCACACCCGAGCAGGTGCGCGATGAAGTGGCCGCCGGGCGCATGGTCATTCCGGCCAACCGCAACCATTTGAAGTACAAGCTCGACCCCATGGCCATCGGCCGGGCGAGCAGGACCAAGGTCAACGCCAACATGGGCGCCTCGCCGGTCTCCAGCTCCACCGATGAAGAGGTCGAGAAACTGCGCTGGGCCGAGAAGTGGGGCGCCGACACGGTGATGGACCTCTCCACCGGCGGCGACCTGGACGCCACGCGCGAGGCGATCATCCAGAACTCCACGACGCCCATCGGCACCGTTCCCATTTACTCCATGATCATCGGCCGCAAGATCGAAGAACTCACCCGCGAGATGGTCCTCGAAACGCTCGAACACCAGGCGCGCCAGGGCGTCGACTACTTCACCATCCACGCCGGGCTTTTGAGAGAGCACATTGCCGACGTCAAAGACCGCCTCATCGGCATCGTCTCGCGCGGCGGCTCTTTGATGGCCAAGTGGATGCTCCACCACGGAAAAGAGAACCTGCTCAACACGATCTGGGAAGACATCTGCGCGGTAATGCGCGAGCACGACGTGACCTTCTCCATCGGCGACGGGCTGCGCCCGGGCGGCCTGGCCGATGCCACCGACGCCGCGCAGCTCGGAGAGCTCGCCGAGCTCGGCAAGCTGACCGAGCGCGCCTGGCGCCTGGGCGTGCAGGTCATGGTGGAGGGCCCCGGCCACGTGCCCCTCGATCAGATCGAGTACAACATGAAGCTCCAGCGCACCCTCTGTCACGGCGCGCCCTTCTACGTGCTGGGGCCGCTGGTCACCGACATCTTCCCGGGCTACGACCACATCACCAGCGCCATCGGCGCGACCAACGCCGCCTATCATGGCGCGGCGATGCTCTGCTA
>JAGRBM010000111.1 GCA_020434085.1 Chrysiogenia bacterium
CAGGTTCGCGCGGGCTACGTCCCCCACATAGGTAAAGTCGCGGCTCTGCTGACCGTCGCCGTAGATGGTTCCCGCCTCTCCCGAGAGCAGGGCGCTCACGAAGGCCGGCACCACCGCGGCGTAAAGGGACTTGGGGTCCTGGCGCGGACCGTAGACGTTGAAATAGCGGAGGCACACCACCTCGATTTCGTAACAGGCGGTAAACGCCTTTGCGTAAAGTTCCATCGCCGCCTTACTGGCCGCGTAGGGTGAGACCGGGGCCAGGGGCTGGGTCTCCACCTTCGGGAGCGCCTCGCTGTCGCCATAGATCGAGGACGAACTGGCCATCACCACGCGCCGCACGCCCGCGCGTCGCGCTGCGTCGAGAATTGAAATCGAGCCGTCTACGTTCGAGTGATTGGTTTTTGCAGGATCGTCCACGCTCCGCGCGACGCTGCCGAGCGCGGCCTGGTGAAAGACGACCTCACAGTTTTCCATCGCCAGAGCCACCGCATCGGGGTCGTTGATGTCGCCGTACAGGAGCGTGAAGTTTGCGTTGTCTTTGAGATGCGCGAGATTGGATTCCCGGCCCGTCGAAAAGTCATCGAGCACGCGCACCCGCGCCCCCTGCGAAAGGAGGTAGTCGGCAAGATTGGAGCCGATGAAGCCCGCGCCGCCCGTAACCAGATACTGCGTCATTTCAACTTCCTAGAGACGGTGAATGTTCTTCTTTGTGATCGCGCCAAACGCATTGCGGGTATCGAGCACAAGCTGCGCATGTCGCGCGATCTCCTTGCAATCGAATTCGGCGTGATTGGTGATCATCACGACGAGGTCATAGCCCTTGAGCATGGCGGGCGTGATTTTTTGTGAGGTCAGTTTCTTGCCGATGCTCGGCTCATTGATCACCGGCACGTTCGGGTCCGTGTAGGCCACTTTCGCACCTTCGGCGGTGAGTAACCGGTAGACTTCTACGCCGGGGCTCTCGCGCACATCGGAGACGCCGGGCTTGTAAGCCATTCCGAGCAACAGGATCTTCGAGCCGTTCAGTGCTTTCTTCTCTTCATGGTTGAGAATGCGCGCCGACTTGTTGAGCACAAAGCGCGGCATGTTTCCGTTGATGTCGGTCGCCAGCTCGATAAAACGATTGGTGTAGTTATACGCCTTCGCCCGCCAGGCCAGATAAGTCGGATCGAGCGGAATGCAGTGACCGCCGATGCCGGGCCCCGGAAAGAACGGCATGAATCCAAACGGCTTGGTGCTGGCCGCGTTGATCACATTCCAGATGTCGATCCCCATCCGGTCACACATGAGCATGAGCTCGTTGACCAGTGCGATGTTCACCGCGCGGAAGGTGTTTTCCAGCAGCTTCACCATCTCCGCTTCTTCGGTGCTGCCTACCGAAACGACGGTTTCCACCGCCTGCTGATAAAGCGCAGCGGCCAGTTTCGTCCCCGTCGGCGTCGTGCCGCCGACCACCTTGGGCGTGTTGTAAGTTTTCCACTGCTTGTTGCCCGGGTCGACGCGCTCGGGCGAAAAGGCGACGAAGACGTCCTTGTCTACCGTGTAGCCGGCTTCGATGAGATGCGCCTCGACGAGCTCGCGGGTCGTTCCCGGATAGGTCGTCGATTCGAGCACCACCAGCGCGCCCCTGGGCAGGACTTTGCCCAGCTCAGAAACGGCTTCCTGGATGTAGGAAACATCGGGTTCGCGCGATTTTCCAAGCGGCGTGGGCACGGTGATGGAAACACTGCTCACCTTGCGCAGGCTCTTGTAGTCGGTCGAAACGCTGAGCCGACCGGTCTTGTTGGCGGCGCGCAGCTCGGCGTCGGGAATGTCCTCGATGTAGGACTTGCCGCGCCCGATTCGAGCGACTTTTTCGGTACTCACATCGACGCCGACCACGTGAAAACCGGCCCGTACGAACTCCAGCGCCAAGGGCAGGCCCACGTAGCCAAGGCCCACGATTCCCACGCGCGCGCTCTTGTCTGCAAATTTTTTGAGAAGCGCCTGTGCGGCGTCGTTCTTCTTCATTCAGCTCACAGTGTCCCCTGGAAACGCTGGGAATCTTAGCGCTCGCACCGGGCGGGGTCTATCACTCTTCCCCGCGCAGGATTTCAGCGGTCCGCCGGGCGATCCGGGTGGGATTGTAGGTTTCGGCGATGGCGGAGAGGCCCGCCTCGTTGGGGCGCGGCGAGGCCGAGAGAATCTCCCCCAACGCCTGTCTTGCCGAATTCCCATCGCGGGCTGTGCGAACGCCCTCCATTTCATGGATCCAGAGCACCTCGCGACCATGGGAGAGCGCCTCCAACACCATTTTGGAGAGCCCGTCGTGTTCGGGCAGGCGGTAGAGCACGCTGGTCTTTTCATAGACCGAACGCATTTTCGTTCGTCCGAGTCTTCCCATTACCTGAAGATTTCCGGGAGCGTTCTCGGGCGCGGTGCTCGTTCCGCACAGATAGAAGTCGGTGCCGGAAAATTCCCGCGCCAGCGAAACAAAGCCCGGAATGCCGTAAAAGGCCTCGCGCCCCTCATTGGCGTAGGCCAGCACGCCATGCTTCGCGGGCATGGGAAGCGGATCGGGTGCGAGATCGGGCGGAACAATCGGGACGAGGTGCGCGGCAATTCCCAACTCTGCCAGCTCCTGCTGGAGCCACGGTGCAACGCACAGGTGGATGTCGATGCTCCCGGCGTGGGCTCGAAGCTGCTCGTGCAGGCGCGAATCTTCGAGGCTCTGCGCTACGTCCGTGCCTATCCAGTGATTGACCGTGCGGCAGCCCAGCAAGCGGGCCCGCCCGAAAAATCGCGGCATGGCCGAGGCCATCACGCCATAGGCGACATTCGAGGCAAGGAGCCCCGCGCTACTCGAAAGCAACGCAGCCGGGTCAATGATGCGTGGCGCGAGCGAGTGATCCAACGCAAGGGTATCGCGCACGTAGGGGAGTGTCTGCACGTCTCCAAACAACGCAATTTTCTGCTTCTTCATCGGCCCAGAATCTCCGCATAAAGCTGCGTGTGCGCGTCGATCATCCGTTCGATACCGTAGCGCGATTCCACGAAGGCGCGCGCATTTTCGGCGTACGTTTTCCGTCTCTCCACAGTGGCCATGGCCTGTGCCAGCTCGGCCGGATCATGGCGGGCCGCCCAGCCTTTTTGTTCCGGACCGAAGTATTCGATGAAGGCATCCGCCCCCACCGCGGTAATGGGCGAGAGACGTGGCGCAACTACCGGCAGATTCATCGCCAGCGCTTCAAGCACCGAGAGCGGATGACCCTCCGAGTGCGAGCTGCACACGTAGGCGTCGGCCGCGCCAAGGAGTGCGGGCACGTCGGTGCGCGCCCCCAGAAAATGGACCTGCGCGGAGATGCCGAGTTTTTCAGCCTGCGCCTCCAACGCGCCTTCGAGCGGGCCGTCGCCTGCCAGCAAAAGTGTGCGCGCAGAGTCTTCTGCGAGCTGCGCGAAGGCGTCAAGCAAGTATTTGTGACCCTTCTGCTCGGCCAGACGCGCGGCGCAGATCCAGACGAATGCATTTTCCGATATTCCGAGCTTGCCGCGAATCCGCGTACGTTCTTCGTCGTTCTTCAGGGTGAACTTCCCGAGATCGATTCCGTTGGGAATCACCCGAATTTTCGATGCGGGTGTGAGTTCCTCCCGCAGCAGATGCGTGCGCACGGGCTCGGATACCGCAACCACGGCCTTCGCCAGACGGGCCGCGGCCACATAGGCCATGCGCTGGCGGCGTGAAACGTCGCGGTAGGGCAAATGACGGGTGTAGAGGCCCCTCACCCCCACGAGCCGCGCAAGTGCGACCACTTGCCAGTCGGTGGGACGGTTGTGCACATGGACCAGACGCACCTCATGCTCGCGCAGATAGGCCTGCACTTCCCCGCGAGCTGTTGCGTCCCGAATCCCGGGAAGGGCAATGCGCCGAACCGGCACGCTGCGCCGGGCGGCTTCGGCTTCCAGTGGATTTTCGAAGAGATTGCGCCCGGAGTCTTCGGGCCCGGCGCAGAGCAGCTCGCTGCGATAACGCTCCCTCGGCAGACGCGCAGCCAGCTCGAGCGCCACGCGTTCGGCGCCGCCCACCTGGAGGCTGCTCACCACCTGGACAATGAGCGGTTTCATGCGCGTTGCCTCCGAAAGAGCTGCAGAATCTCGCTCGCCTGCGGGCTGCCGAGCAGGCGCGAAATAAGCAGATAGATTACCGGCGCCGCCAGTGCCATCGCGAAGAGGCGCCCGCCGATCGCTCCCTGCCCTTCGCCGGCGAGCAGCACGCCCGCCGCCAGCGGAAGCGCCAGCAACGGAAGGCCCGCCAGTGCAGCGCGCGCAAATCCTGTCCAGAATTCGCGCCCGAAGAGACCGGGATTGTTTCGCGCAAAGAGCCACGCACCAAGTGGTAGGCCCACTACGGCATTGATGGACGTAACGGCTGCAAGGCCCACCACGCCGTAGCGCTCTACCAGCAACCAGTCGAAGATCACGTTGAGGATCATGGGCGAGAGTCCCGCCCAAAGCATGGGGGAAATGGTCCGTTGCTGCGCGTAAAAAGATTTCACCAGCACACTGCCAAAAGCCATGCACGCGATGAGCGCGCTGTAGGCGCGAAGTACGTTCGTGAGGATTGTCAGTTCCTCGGGACCGCGCGCGCGCCCGTAAAGCAGGAACGTCGCAAGATCGGGGGCAGCCGCCCAGGTCCAGATCGCCGCGGGAATGCCGATGAAAAATACGGCGGCAAATCCCTCCCGACTTGCGTCATTGGAAGTGTTTCCTGCGGCTGCTTCTTTCGAAAGGCGGGTGAAGAGAACCGTTACCAGCGGCATGCTCAGGATTGCCTGCACCACGCTCACCCATCGATCTGCGTAATGCAGCAGAGAAAGGCTTCCTTCAGAAAGAAAGGACACAAAAAACCGGTCCACCGCAACATTCACCCGTGTTGAAGCCGCCACGATAACGACCGGAATTCCCATCGCGTAGAATCTTCGAAGCGAGGGATGCGCCAGATCGAAACCGCCAACGCTGGCACGCAGTTCCGATCCAAGCAGCACCAGCGTCGCGGCGAGTCCGACGAAAACCTGCAGCATCACCAAAGCGAAGACGCCGTAGCGGTCCTTGAAAGCCAGGAACAGCGTGAGCAACACAAGCGATTGAATCATGCCGGCCAGCGCCGGACGAGCGTAATTCTCTCGCGCGTTGTGGGTCTGGGTGAGATAGGCCAACAACACTGAAGGAATGAGCCCCGCCCCCGTCCAGAGGAGATACTTTCCCGCAAGGGCGTGGGCCTCCCCCGCCAGACCGGGAGTAAAGATACCGAGCGCGACTTCGGGAAAGAGCGCAAAACCCGCGGCCAGCAAGGCCCCCAGCACACCGATGGGAACAAACAGGGAATTGCGCGCGGTCGCATAGGCTTCGACGCCTGCCTCGCGCTCGCGAAGGAGCTGCGGAACAAGAAGCTGGCCCACGCTCAGGATCAGAAGCGCCAGCAGCAAGTTGGGCCCGGCGCTTGCTGCGACGAGCGCGTCGATCTCCGCCCCCGTTCCGAAGCTGCGCGCCAGCACGAACTGCAGCGCGAGCTGCAGCACCTGGCCGGCAAGTGCCAGCACGCTCAGCGAGCCGCTAGCGCGCCACATCCGGCTCTCTCCCCCGTGAGATCAGCACGATGGCCCCTGTCACAAGTGCGGCTGCAGCGTGACAACTCTGCGACACCTTCCATCTGTGGACGTATGCGCTCATTTGGCCAGCTACCATAGCCGCTCTGGGCGGGTTGCGTGAGCGTCACCCCGGAGGAAGGCACAATGTCCGGTTCGTACGACCCCGAAAAATTCCGGCGCGATCTCGGTCGACAGCTTCGCGCGTTGCGACGCGAGTCGGGTCTGACGCAGGCCGTGGTCGCAAAGCACGCGGAAATCGGCAACGAGTTCGTGAGCCGTCTTGAGAACGGCCAGGGCTCTCCCTCGCTCGATACGCTCGGTCGTCTTGCCGCGGCGCTCGACATCCCGGTCTCCGAGCTCTTCCAGTTTGAAAACGAATCGCCCACCCAGCAACGCACAACCAAGCGCCTGATGCGTGTCCTCAACCGGCTCGGTGAAGAAGAAATCGACCTCGTGCTTCGCATGGCCGAACAGGTTGCCCGTTACCAGTCGCGCAGTTCCCAAGATCTCCCCGAATCGTCCTGCGCCTAGGCGTCAGGCTCTTTTGAAATCAGGTAGCTACCGATTGCCAGGTGATCGAGGCCGCAGGAATAGAAAGTGCTGATTGCCTCAAGCGGGCTCAGCACGATGGGCTGGCCCTTCACGTTGAAAGACGTGTTCATCACGACAGCCGCGCCGGTACGCTTTTCCATCTCTTCGAGCATTTGCCAGTAGAGCGGCGCGACCTTTTTCGAGACGCTCTGCACGCGGCAGGTGCCGTCTACGTGCACCGCCGCGGGGATGGTATTCTTTCCGTGTTCGTTGGCCTGGAAGGCGACGATCATAAAGGGCGAGTGAATCGGACGCTCGACGAACTGGCCGACCTTCTCTTCCTGGATCGAAGGGGCAAACGGGCGCCAGGGCTCTCGCCACTTCACTTCCTTGTTCACCTTGTCCTTCATTTCGGCCATGCCGGGATTGGCCAGAATGCTGCGTGCACCCAGCGCGCGCGGGCCAATCTCGCAGCGGCCCTGAAACCAGGCGACGATCTTTCCGGCGGCCAGCTTCTCCGCAGTCTCGACGGCAATGTTCTCGCACTTTTTCCAGTGGGCGACCTTGCTCTTCTTGATCGCGTCGGCAATTTCCTCATCGCCGTAGCCCGGTCCCCAGTAGGCATGGTCCATCACGAAGTCCGGACGCTCTCCGGTTTCGGTCGCGTGCGCGTAGAGCGCCGCGCCGATTGCCGTTCCCGAGTCCGACGACGCGGGCTGCACGAAGAGCCCCTCAATGTCGTCGCGGCGCGCGAAGGTCCCGTTCATCGAACAGTTCAGCGCGACGCCGCCCGCCAGACACAGATTCTTCGCGCCTGTAAGGCCAAGCAAGTAGTCGACCCAGGCGTGCCCCATGGCTTCGAGCGATCGTTGAGCCTTTGCAGCCAGTGCGCGGTGTTCATCGGTGAGCTCATCATCGGGACTGCGGTAGCGAAGGCTTCGAAAATACGCGTCGCACGCGCGCTCATCGATGCGCGGCGGCGCGCCCCTGGGCATGTGCAGAAAGTCGAAGGGCGCGACCTGGTCACTCGGAACATAGGCAGCCAGCCCCATGACTTTGCCCTCTTCGGAATGCTTGCGAAAACCGAGCGCTTCAGTCATGCGCTCGTAGAAAAGCCCCAGGCTCTGCCCCACGGGGATGCGCGCCAGCTCGCGAATGCGCGCGCCCTCGCCCAGCGCCAGCAGGCCACTGGAAAATCCCCCGCGCCCGTCGATGGTCAGGATTGCCGCGCGCTCAAAGGGTGAGCAGAGAAACGCGCTGGCCGCGTGGGAGAGGTGGTGTTCGACGAAACGAACCCGCGATTTGTCGGGCACCATGCGCCCGAAGAGATTTCGGACGCCGAAATAGTGGGTCGAGAGAAAGCCGATTTCGGCCTCGATGTGGCGGGGTGAAACGCCCATACGGCCAAGCAGAAAATCGCGGCCGAATTCCGCCAGATGCCGCCTGGGCCGCTCATGCCCGATGGCGATGAGATCGACGCCCTGAAGACCCGTATCCGCCTGCTCCAGGCAATATTTAGCCGACTGGAGGGGTAACATCCGGGGTGCATGTTTGATGTGGACGTAGCGTTCCTCCTCCACAGCGGCTACCAAACGCCCGCCCACAAGGGTCGCTGCGGCCGAATTGAAGGAAATCGGGGATGTCAGGCCGAGGATTTTCAGGGCCGCGTCCTTTCAAGGGGCACTCGATGGCACTATCATAGCTCCCGGTTGCGGTGGATGCGACTCTCCAGAATCTCTCCGAAGTATCGAGACCCCATGAAAAAACAAATTCTGTCTTCAGCGATTTCTCTATTGGTTGGCCTGTGGCTGGTGCTTGCAGGCATTTCTTCGTGCGGAAGCGACACGGCCGCCGCATTTCTACAGCTTGCACTCGGCGAGCCGGCCCCCCAGGGCGCCATTGTCAGTCAGACCTGGGACCCCTTCACGGTGGAACTCCATGACGCCGCGGGCGATCTTCTCGATGTGGACGGCCTGCCGGTGACGCTCTCTCTGGATACCG
The DNA here is from genome assembly GCA_020434085.1 of Chrysiogenia bacterium. Classification (NCBI taxonomy): domain Bacteria; kingdom Pseudomonadati; phylum Chrysiogenota; class Chrysiogenia; species Chrysiogenia bacterium. Next base: position 8,160 of record JAGRBM010000111.1, read on the forward strand.
GAACCGGTAATCTGACCGGAACGCTGACCCAGAGCACCAGCGGCGGCGTCGCAAGCTTCGATGACCTGAGCTACGACGCCGTTGAAGACATCACCCTGAGCGTGGAAGCGTCAGGCCTGAGCGCCCTCCCCCTCCCCATCGTCGTCACCAAGGCGCCCGACGCGCTGGTTTTCGTCAAAGAGCCCTCGATGACCGCGCAGGTGAATCAGCCCTTCAGTTTCTTTGTCGTCGAAGTGCAGGACGTGGACGGACGCCGCGTCTATGCCGACACTAACCGTGAACTCGTCCTTGAGCCCATGGGTATGCCGATGGGTGCACTGAGCGGTTCGCATACCCGCTCGGTCGACTACGGACGGCTTGTGTACAGCGATATTCGTTACGACGAAGTCGAAAGTATCACCCTGCAGGTGCGCGATTCGAGCGCGGCTCTCTCCACCCAGGTTGCGGGCAACGCCACCAGCGTGGAAGCGGGCCCCACCGGTATTACCGAAATCTTCGTCGCCAGCCTCACCGACGATGACATGCTCTCTTCGGGCACGGGCACTTCCATCAACCGTGAGCCGGTTCTCTCCGCCGACGGGCGCTTCGTCGCATTCGAATCGCTGGCGTCCGATCTGGTAATGGGCGATACCAACGGCACACTGGATGTGTTCGTCCGTGACATCGTTGCCGGAACGACCGAAATCATGAACGTCTCCAGCAGCGAAGAGCTCGGCGACAGCAACTCATGCTACCCGGCAATTTCGGCCGACGGACGCTACGTGGCGTTCAATTCCGACGCATCCAATGTCGTGCCCGGCGACACCAACGACGCCGAAGACCTGATCCTGCGCGACCGCCAGGAGGGGACGACCATCCTGATTTCGCGCGGCATGAATGACCAGCCCGCCGACGAACGCAGCGATTACCCCGAGATGAGCGCCGACGGCCGCTACATCGCCTTCCACTCGGGTGCATCCAATCTTGTTCCCGACGACACCAACGAGGCCTACGACATCTTCGTTTTCGACATGGTCGATGAAACCCTCGAGCGCGTCAGCGTTGCGAGCGACGGGAGCCAGGGCCTCCGCTCTCCGGGGGATAACAACACACGTGCCTCCGAAATTCCGGACATCAGCGACGATGGTCGCTACGTGGTTTTCCACTCGAGGTTCGTGAACCTGGTTCCGGGCGATACCAACGGCGCGCGCGACGTGTTCGTACGGGATCGCGTGGCGGGAACCACCGAACGGGTGAGCGTGAGCAGCGACGGCGCGCAGGCGGTGGGCGGCGACAGCCGTGACGTGGCCATGTCGGGCGATGGACGTTACGTGGCCTTCGGATCGACCGCCTCCAACCTGGTTCCCAATGACACCAACGGCGATTCCGACATTTTCCTTCGCGACCGGCAGATGGGCACGACGATTCTCATCAGCGTCGATTCCGACGAAAATCCGGTCGAAGGCAGCAGCGTCCGGCCCTCCATCTCAGAGGATGGCACCCGCATCATCTTCGAATCCCGCTCGGGTGATTTCGATGTGACCGATACCAACGGCGAGCTCGACATCTACCTACGTGATCTGGACGCCGGCACCACCACCCGCCTGAGCGTTGGCACCATGGGCGAGGACGCCAATTCGGGCGAGCGCAACTGGATCAACTACATCTCCCCCGACGGCAACTTCGCTGCGTGGGAGGCTTACAGCGATGACATCGCCAGCGGAGACAATAATGGCATCAGTGACATTCTGATGGTGCCGATTCCGTAATCATCTCTCCTGGAAAAAAAAAGCGCCGGAGCAATCCGGCGCTTTTTTGTTGCGTTCTTTTGAGCCTATTCCTCGTCGGGAACCCAGCGCAGCTTGGGGCTGCGGGCGGCCAGCGTCTCATCCAGGCGCCGCCGGAAGGGGATGTGCGGCGCTTCCTTCAC
>JAGRBM010000112.1 GCA_020434085.1 Chrysiogenia bacterium
GCGGCATCCTAGTCGTGGCCCAAATGCGGAACAAGGGCGAGCCGCTTGCGCCCATCCTTGCACGGGTGGACACGCGTGTCTAGTATCGCCGGATCAGCCGCGCACCGCGCGCATTTCCCAGGAGGCCCCACATGCTCACGCCCAATGAACAGGACAATCTCGTTGTCTGGGACCCGTCCGCCTCGCGCGGGCATGTCGAGAGCTACTTCATGAAGGCCAACGACCCGGCCAGCCGGCGCGCGTTCTGGCTGAAGTTCACGCTCTTCGCGCGCCCCGGTCAGGCAAGTGCCGCGGTGGGCGATGTGTGGGCGATCTTCTTCAACGCCGACACCCACGAGCACGTGGCGCTGCGCAACCAGTTCCCCGCGCGCGAATGCACCCTGGGTCGCGACCACGTCGAAGTGAAGATGGGTGCAAGCGAGTTCCACACCGGACGCAGCGTCGGCGATCTGAAATTGGACGACCAGAGCATCAAGTGGGACCTGACATTCGATACCTCGGGCGCGCCCTTCCATCACTTCCCCAGCGAAAAGCTCTACAAGGGGCGCTTTCCAAAGAGCAAGGCGCTCTCACCCTACCCCGACAGTTCCTTTACCGGAACCATCACGGTCAACGGCGAGAAGGTCGCCATCGATGGATGGCCCGGCATGCAGGGCCACAACTGGGGCGAGCAGCACACGCCGCGCTATGCCTGGGGCCACTGCAACCTCTTCGATGGAAATCCCGAAGACACTTTCTTCGAGGGCTTTACCGGTCGGATTCTGGTAGGCGGCGTGATGATTCCGCCGGTCACGCGCACCTTCCTTCGCTACAAGGGCACCGATTACCCGCTGCTCTCCGCGAAGGGAACGCTGTGGCCGCCGGCAACCATTCGCTACGACCAGTGGGATTTTCAGAGCGAGGGCCAGGGCTACGTGCTCGAGGGATCGCTCAAGGCCGACAAGCGCGACATGGTCGGGCTCTATTACAAGAATCCCGAAGGGCCCAACACCGATTGCCTGAATTCAAAACTCGCGCGCTGCGACCTGCGACTGTTCGAAACGAACGGAAGAAAGCGCACGCTCGTTACCGAGTTGCACAGCGCGCACGGCGCGGCGCTCGAAGTGGCGATTCACGAGGGCGAATCGCACGGCGTGCGCATGACTGTCTAGGCGCGTTCGGTCACTCTGACGCACCACAACAGTCGAAGATTTGGACATTTTGCACCTGGTTGGCGCATTGGCCTGCCGAAGGGGCCTTGCCCCCTCACCCGGGGAGAAACCGCAGAGGCCGGAGGAGGCCTCTCAGCACGTTTTCCCCAGCAATTCCCGGCCGCTTCACGTATAACTTATTGAAATTACTTGTCTTTTTTAGTTACCCACAAATGCCACCCGGCCCGGACCATCCACAGGGCGGCGCAAAATTTTTCTTGGGGCATCGTCAAGAAGGCAACGCCAGAATCGCCATGAATTCGATGGCTTAGGCATTTCGACAACTTTTTGACGTTTTTGGGAGGTGCTGATCTCTATTGAAGAGCAAGCGGCCAGTGGTTTATATCTAAGTGCAGTCCGGCCCCGGCGCTTGGTGGCGACGACCGGACGGTTTGGGTGGAACACAGGCCTTCCAGCCGGCTCTCAAAGGGCCGCTCGGCGAGTTTTCTCCCTGAACCCTACAACTGAACGGTCTTTTTAGAGGAAGTGCTTTCAATTGCCATGAACACCCCTTCCTCTTTGAGAGTGAAAGCGCCGGTTCCTGGCGAAACCGGCGCTTTCTTTTTGTACTGCTTGTACAGCGTGTTTGCTCCGCCTCAGGGCCTGCTGGCCGGCGCGTCCTTGTCGATCGCATCGGGCACCTCGGGGCTCGTCTGCCCCGCCTCAGGCGTCTCAACGCCCTTGGGAACGCCCTGGTAGTCGACATTGGAGTAGAGCAGGTACCAGCTCTCGATGAAGGTCTCGCGCGCCAGCGGGTTGTGTCCCGGGAACTTGCGATCGGGTCCGATCAGATCGAGCGGCTCGGCGCCCGAGAGATGCTCGCCAACGAGCAACCAGTCGCCGCCCCAGCCTTCCTTGAGAATGCGCAGCCCCTCGTCCCCCTCAAATGCGGCGTGGTGGAAGAACGAAGAGGTCGTGTAGGTGCAGGCGGTAAGTGCCTTAAAGGGCGTGTAGCCGAGCGTTCCGAGCACCGCCTCGGCGCGCTGCCATCCGCTGGTCTCGGGGAGCTTCTCGCGCGGCTCCTCGGGAAAGAGCGAATCGATGCGCGTCTTGAGCAGCTGCTCCATCTCGCGCGGAATTGCGGGGCGCCCGGCGCCCAGATCCTCCGCACGCGCGACCGGCGTGCCGACAACGGCAACCAATGAACAAAGCCAAGCAGTGAGAATCATCTTGTAGAGAGCATTTTTCACAAGGCGTGAGCTTACCCGGGAGCGGGAAAAAAAAGAAGACGAGAGAGATGGTACCCCGTACCGGACTCGAACCGGTGTTTCCGCCGTGAGAGGGCGGCGTCCTAGGCCGCTAGACGAACGGGGCCTTGAAAGCAGAAATTCTGGTGTGCCCGGGCCTCAAAAGGTCCCTCAAGAAAATTGGTTCCGGGAGATGGATTCGAACCACCATTGACTGGTTCAGAGCCAGCTGTCCTACCATTAGACGATCCCGGAACGGGCATGTCGCGCAGGTGCGGCGCCGCGACGAAGCCCCTATATAGTGAGCACTCCCCTGCCTGTCAATTCATGGATTGCGGCCCGATTCGGGGTTCCTCCCGCCCGTGTGGGCATGGTAAGATGCCGGCTCCCCAACTCAGGACCGGACATGAAGAAGATACTCGTCGCCGAAGATTTCGAAGTGCTCTCGAAGCTGATCCGCAACGCGCTCAAGGGCGTGGAAGCCCAGCTCATGGAGGCCTACGACGGTGCCGAAGCGCTCAAAATGGCGCTGGCCGAGAAACCCGACCTCATCATCATGGACATGGACATGCCCAAGATGACCGGATTCGACGTGACCCGCAGCCTGCGCGCCAAGCCAGAATTCGCTGCCACGCCGATCCTGATGCTCACCGCCACCGGGGATGAGCGCAGCGCCAGGGACGCCGGCGTCACCGCCTTCATGTACAAGCCCTACTCCCCCGCAAAGCTGCGCGAGAAGGTCCAGGAACTACTCGATCACTGAGTGCTTATTGCCCGGGTTCGGGATCGCCGACCTGCGAGAGATCTTCGCCGGAGCGCCAGGCACAACGGAACCCGATGGAAGGTCGCGCTGTCTGGGCATCGACGGGCTGGCGATCAGTCACGCGCAGGGCGTCGGGCTTTTCAGGGTCGCGCACATCGTTGAAGGAACCGCCGCGCAGCACTTTTCTGCGCCCCCGGCCCGGACCGCGCGGGTCCTTCCACGGGGCAAGCCGGTAGTAGCCTACCGAGTACCAGTCCATCACCCATTCCGATGCATTACCAAGCGTGTTGAGAAGTCCGTAGGGACTCGCCCCTTCTGGAAAGCTCTCGGCCGGGGCAAGCTCGTCGTAGCCGTCGATGCCGCCGCGGGCGTTTTCTTCCTCGTCCCAGTCGGCGAAGTTGAGCAGCTTGGGATCGAACTCGCTTCCCCAGGGAAACTGCCAGTCGGTCGTGCCGCGCGCGGCCAGCTCCCACTCAGCTTCGGTGGGAAGGCGTTTGCCCGCCCACAGGCAGTAACCGTAGGCCTGGTACCAGTTCACACCCGTGATCGGGAGCGCCGGATCGGTGATTCCCGGGTACGGGCGCGCTTCCTCGCAGGCCCCTACCCGCACGCACTCGGCGTAGTCGGCGCGGGTTACTTCGAGGCGATCAATGTAGAAGGTCGAGATGACGATCTTGCGCGCGGGCGCTTCGTCTTTCTCGGTATCGTCGGCGCCGCGACGGAAAGTGGCGCCCGGGATCTTCACCATCCCGGAGATGATCTCGCTCACGGCCTTCCAGGGGAC
>JAGRBM010000113.1 GCA_020434085.1 Chrysiogenia bacterium
GCCCATGTCGGCAACGGACCTGAGATCGCGCTCGTCCTTTTCGGTGAGCGTCGGGATGCTCGAGAGCGAGACGCCCGGCACGTTGATCCCCTTGTGGGAGAAGAGCGCGCCGCCGGTCAGCACGCTGGTCTTCACATCGGTGTCCGTAACGCTCTCCACCCGCAGCCGGATGGTCCCGTCGGCCAGGTAGATCACGGCGCCAGGGCGCACATCGGCGACGAGTTCCTCGTGCGGGGTGTGAACCTCGGCGGCGCTGCCGCTCACGTCCCGCGTTGTGAGCGAAAACTCCGCCCCCGAGTGGAGCATCACGCCCTCGCTGGGCAGGTCTCCGATGCGCAGCTTGGGGCCCTGGATATCGGCCAGGAGCGGAATGGGAAGCCCGGCCTCAGCGGCCGCGGCGCGGGCGCTCTCATAGAGCGGGCGCAGGGACTTGCCGTCGCCATGGGAGAAGTTGATGCGAAAGCAGTCGGCCCCGGCGGCGAGCAGCTTGCCGATGGTGGCCGCATCCTGGCTGGCAGGGCCCAGGGTGGCGATGATCTTGGTTTTGCTCCACGCGCGCATGGGGAGAGTGTAGCGCAGCCAATGAAAAAGAGCGCGGCCGATTGGGCCGCGCTCTTTTGGGTGGCTTTGGAGGGGGCTTACTTGCGGTCTGCGACCTTCACGTAGTCGCGGCGGCCTGAGCCCACGTAGACCTGGCGCGGACGGGCAATCTTCTGGTCCGGGTCGTTCATCATCTCGTTCCACTGGGCGAGCCAGCCCGCGGTGCGCGGGATGGCAAAGAGCACCGGGAAGAAGTCCTGGCTAAAGCCGATGGCGTCGTATACCAGGCCCGAATAGAAGTCGACGTTCGGGTAGAGGTTGCGGCCCACGAAATACTCGTCCTCGAGTGCGATCTTCTCGAGTTCGAGCGCGATGTCGAGCAGCGGGTTGGTGCCCGTGACCTCGAATACCTCGTCGGCGAGCTTCTTGATCACCTTGGCGCGCGGGTCGTAGCTCTTGTAGACGCGGTGGCCAAAGCCCATGAGCTTGCGTTCGCCGGCCTTGACCTGCTTGATGACATCGGGAATCCGGTCCTTCGAACCGATCTCCTTGAGCATGCGGAGCACGGCCTCGTTGGCGCCGCCGTGGAGCGGGCCGAACAGGGCGGCGATGGCCGCCGAGCAGGCAGAGTAGGGGTCCACGTGGGAGCTGCCCACGCTGCGCATGGCATTGGCCGAGCAGTTCTGTTCATGGTCGGCGTGCAGGATGAAGAGCACGTCCATGGCGCGCTCGAGCACCGGGTTGGGCTGGTAGCGCGGCTCGGCGATGCGCTTGATCATGTTCAGGAAATTGCCCGTGTAGGAAAGCTCGTTGTCGGGATAGACATACGGCATTCCGTGGGCGTGGCGGTAACAGAAGGCGGCGATGGTCGGCATCTTGGCAATGAGCCGGATCATCTGCTGGTAGCGGTTCTCGGGGTCATCGACGTTGCGCGCCTCGGGGTAGAAGGTCGAGAGCGCGGCGACCGTGCCCTGGAGCATCCCCATGGGGTGGGCGTCATAGCGGAAGCCCTCCATGAACTTCTTGAGGGTCTCGGGCACGAAGGTGTGGTGGATGCACTCGCTGGTAAATGCGTCGAGATCGCGCTGCACCGGCAGCTCGCCGTGGAGCAGAAGGTAGGCCACTTCCAGGAAGTTGCTGTCCTCGGCCAGTTGTTCAATCGGGTAGCCGCGGTAATTGAGAATACCCTTGGCGCCGTCGATGAAGGTCACTTCGCTGCGGCAGGAGGCCGTGTTCTGGAAAGCCGGATCGTAGGTCATCATCCCGAAGTCGTCCTCGGCCACCTTGATCTTGCGCAGATCGAGGGCCCGGATGGCGCCATCGGTAATCGGCAGGGTGTACTGTTTGCCCGTTCGGTTGTCGGTGATCGTCAGGGTATCTTCAGGCATATTTCGGTCCTCTCTCCTGAGGGAGCTCAATTGCGGCAGCGATTTCGGCTCTGCTGGTGCTTCCGGGCCGGATTAGAGATCTCCCCAGGGACCTGTGGGAGTCGGCGGCTCAGATGAGTGGTCACGGAATCCGCTCGGCGCAGACTGCGACCGCCCCTTTCATAGCGCACACCGGCCCGGTGGGCAAAGCGCCGAAAGCGGCAATAATAGAACAGTTTTTCGCGTGTGAACGGGTTGGTTCGCCGGTTTTTCAGTCGGCGCTTCGGCCCCTTGACAAGGGCGCGCGGCAGGCGTAATTGGAAGATGCCTTTCTACCAATGCGGGAGTAGCTCAGTTGGTAGAGCATCAGCTTCCCAAGCTGAGGGTCGCGGGTTCGAACCCCGTCTCCCGCTCCAGTTCTTTCAGACACTTACGTCGATCGCATTTTCAGAAAATTGCGCTCTGTGACCGTACCGTGACCGGAATACATCGGGTCATTTCTCCACGCCGCCGCTCACGATCCGCAGCGAGGGCTTCCCCGCCGCGAACGTGGGGAGCCGTTGCATTTTCTCTCGCGCGAGTTCGATCTGGACTGCTGTGTAGTGCCTGGCGTTTACCTCTGACGAGTTACCGAGAATCTCGGATGCCTCCTTGTGTGTGAATCCGAGGTGCTCGGTGAGCAGAGTGTTGGTCGTCGTGCGAAGATCGCGGAAAAGATAGCCCTTTGCTTCGAGGCCCGCTGCCTCCAGCACCTTGCCCCAGCCTTTGGTGAGGTGGTCAAGCCTTGTCCAGACGGGCTTCTTCTTGCCCTCCCGCTTGGGGAAGATGAATCGGGCGGGGTGCAACTCGCCGCCTTTCCCGGCTCGCCCGGATGTTGTTCGGGAGCGGTCCATTCGCCCGAGAATGCACCGGGCCTCTTTGGTAAGTGGCACGATGCGTTCCTTGCGCCACTTAGGTGCCCATCCCAGGCCGTGCTTGGTGGGGCAGCCTGGCTTGGTTCTGACGCGCGCCAGGCCGTTCTCCAAGTCCACATCGTCCCATTCGAGGTGAAGCAGCTCCCCGGTGCGCATCCCGGTCTGTAGGGCGAAGCCGATCAGCGACTTCAGGTCGTACCGAATGTCCAGCGTGCCGTAGTCCACCGAAAGCAGCTTCTCGATATCCTCCGGCGGGATGATGACGTTGCGGCTCTGCTCGGATGCCGAAGCCGGAAGGAATGTCAGGGTGGCGAGCGGATCGCTCAGGATTTTCCCCCGGGCCGCCAGCGCCTTGGTAATCCGCTTGGCGTGGCGGCGGCAGTTGTTGACGCTGGACACGCTCAGCTCGCCCCGGGTCCGCCAGGCCGCCGTGACGGCCCGGAATTCCTCGACCATGCGGGCGTCGATGTCGGCAAATCCCCGCGCGCCGAGTTTCTCGAACTCGCCGAGTGCTTTTCCGAGCTGGTGACGCTCGTTTTCCAGTGTCCGGGGCGTTTTTCTCTCGGCGGTCGCCGAGAGATACCACTCGATGGCCTCGCTGAACGAGGGTTCCGCCTCGATGAGGCGGCCTACCGCGTGGCGGGAATCTTCCAGGTCGAAGAGCCCCTGCGCGAGTTCCTTTTCCTTGTGTTTGGCTCTCCTCCTGGCCTCCGGCCCGTCGTTCCCGACGGGTACCCGCCTTCGGTAGCCGTCGGGCAGGCGGTAGTTCAGCCAGTACCGGATTTTCGCGTCCGTGCGTTCGTACACGGAGACGGAAGGGAAGTAATTGGATGGAATTTCAAAATGTCGAAGTAGTTGGCTCATGGGCCGGTTCTCCTCTCCGGACCCGATGGCCACTGCGATGCGCGTCGTTGGCGCCGCATGAACGCGTCGAGGTCCGCTCTGGAGAACACCGGCCTGCGGCCCACTTGATGAAAGGGAAGCAGCTTCCTCCTCGCGTAACGCCGGATTGTTTCCGGCGAGGCACGTAGGTACTCGGCCGCCTCCTCCTCATCGAAATATTCCTTGAGGATGTGCTCTACTTGAATCCGATTTTCAAAGAACTGAGAAGACTGCTTGTATTTATACCTCGCATTGGAATCCGGGACAATCGGGCTGGTAGAGATGCCTGATGGAGAGACCGGGCCCGGCGAGCGGGCGAGCAGCCATGCGCGCAGTTCCCTGAGTTCGGCGAGAATGACACCGATTGCCTCGGACCGGGAATCGGCGCCGGGATCGAGGGACATGAGTGGTTCTGAGGGTTCAGGGGCCATGGCCAGAAGGGGAGATGCTTGTTCTAGATGGCGCCTGACGGATTATCACTTGTCGTCCCGTGACGGTATTGGAGGAATTTCTCCATTCCGGAGGGTCGCTCGCACTTGGGAACCCAGAGGATCGCGTTCATGGGTTCGAGCGAGGCTAGGACTTCGGCTTCGCCCGCACCGAGCGCCTCGGCAATCCAGCGGACTTCGTAGAGGCTCGGCCTGACGCGCCCGCTCTCGATGCGCGAGAGTGTCGTGCGGACGATGCCGGTTTTATGGGCGAGTTCCTTCTGGGAGAAACCCTTGATCTTGCGGAGGTGGGCGAGGCCCAGAATGGGTGTCTTCATGTCCGCAGGATGCAGGACTCCGGAGTGAACAAAAATAGACCTTGGGTGGGCGCGGAAAGTCTACTGCGTTGAACCAGCAGGTAGCGGGGCGACCTACCTGCTTCCTGCCCGGTCGGCCCGCACTTCGATCCACCTGGAATCGGATTCGCCCAGTTCGTTCTGGGTCAGCAGCAGGTGCTTGCCCGGCTCGGGAATCCACCACAGGCGCTCATCGGGCAAGGCTTTTCCGAGATACTTCCCATCGACGAACCAGCTGAGCGGCGCGCCGGATGCGCCCTCGGCTTCGAGCGGGATTTCCTGCTCGGTTGCCAAACGTCCGCCAATCAAAAAGACCACGTGTCCCGGAGGCGGTGAGATGATTGCGGGGCGCCCCTCGGATGCGGGGCGCCTGCATTCGGGGGCAAACGAGGGCGGTTCGGGCAGGGTGCGGTAGCGGTCCTTGAGCCACCTGCGCACGTTCGCGGGCCAGCGCAGAAAGGTCTGGGGCGCATGGCGTCTGCCCTCCATGCACAGCGGGCCCAGCGCGTGGCCCGTCTCGAGGTCGATCTCCCGTCGGGTGTGGAAGGGGCAGGGCTTCGAGGGTACGCTCTCGCCGCGGGCGAGGGCCTCCATCGCGTGCGGGCAGGCATCGGTGGGGACGTAACCCGAATAAGCGCAGAGCCTGACCGGTCGGAGATCCGCCGGCGGCAAGTCCCGGTGGCTCGCATCCTCGGCGGAGGCGAGTCCCTCCAGCAGGTCGAAGAGAATCGGCCCGGCGGCATCGGCCCCGACGAGTCTGTTGCTCGGTGAGTTGTCGAAGTTGCCGAGCCAGACAACAGCAGTGTAGCGGGGGCCCGAACCCGACGCCCAGGCATCGCGGTGGCCGAAACTCGTGCCCGTCTTCCAGTGGATACTCGGCGGCATGGCCGAGTAATCACGTCGTCCCGGAAAATCCGGGCGATCCCGGAGCGAGAGCGTCTGCCGGGTCAGATAGGTGGCACCTTCGGAAAAAGCGGAGAATCCCTCTGGGGCTGTCTCAGTAGTAGATCCGGAACTGTTTGCGGGTTGCAGCAGTTCCAGATGCCGGTAGCGGCCGTGATTGGCCAGGCTCGCGAAGAGGCCGGCGATTTCGAGCGGGGTGATCTCGACGCCGCCGATGGCAGCTGAGAGGCCGTAGTAGCCCGGCTCGCTCCGAAGACTTCGCACGCCCATGGATTGCAGCCTGCCCAGGAATCGCTCGACTCCAACCCTTCCCAGCAGATTCACGAAGGGGACGTTGAGCGACCAGGAAAGGGCTTCTTCCATGCGCACAAGTCCCCGGAATTCCTGGTCGTAGTTTTCGGGCGAATAGGAACCGTAGTGAACGGGGATGTCCTCCACCAGCGTTTGCGGAAGAACGATCCCCTGGTCGATTGCGGATGCATAGATGAATGGCTTGAGCAGCGAGCCCGGCGAGCGCGGCACGTCGAAACCGACAATCTGGGCGCCGTGGTCGTTTTCGAGAAACTCGAAATTGCCGATCAGCGCCTCGATCCGCGCGCTCCGGTGGTCGGCGATGACGACGGCGCCGTTGAAAATGCCGTCCGCGGCAAGGCTCGCGCGGGCACGGGTTAAGACGCCATCGGCGAATTGTTGCGTGGTTTTATCGAGTGTCGTGCGAATGCGCGCTTCCAGCGGATTGTTTTCCAGAAGCCAGCGCGCGGCATGGGGCGCCTCACGGGGGAAGGGTTTCAGCGAATGGGGCGCGGCCTTGGTGAGAGTCGATTCCACCGAAACGGCGGGCCACGGCCAGCCGCGCTCGCCCATGCGCCGGAGGATGGCATCGCGGGCAGCCGTTAACCTGGCAACATGCGGCTTCGTGGGGTAGCGGCTGTTTGGGTTCTGCGGCACCGCAAGAAGGGTGGCGATCTCCGAAGGCGAGAGCGCATCCGCCCGATGGCCAAAGTAGGCGAGCGAAGCGGCTTCAAGGCCTTCAATGTTGCGCCCATAGGGGATGAAGCTCAGATAGGCGTGGAGGATCTCCCGCTTGGAAAGGCGCAGTTCCAGTTGCAACGCGCGCAGGGCCTCGATGAACTTGGAGCTGAGGGTGCGCGGCCGGGGTTCGAGAACGCGCACGAGCTGCATGGTCAGCGTCGAGGCGCCCGATACCACGCCGCCTGCGGAGACGTTCTGGAAGAGCGCCCTGACAACCGCCAGCGGGTCCACTCCGGGATGCCACCAGAACCTGCCATCTTCGATCTCGACCAGGGCAGCCAGATAGTTGGGATCGACTTCGTCCACGGAAACGGGAATCCGCCACTTGTCATCGGTCGAGAGCGTTACATATGCGGGCGTGCCGTCCCGGAAGTAGACGACCCGGGAAGGCCCCGCGAGGAGCCGCTCAGGCAGCGGAACGAGGCATGCTGCGGCAACCACGCCCGCGCAGAGCCCGAGCACAAAAAGTGCGACTGCCCCCAGTGGAGAGCGAACTATTCGAGATAGGAGGCCCAAGGCCCGCTCACCTCAACGACGGTTCCCGCTACCCGCGCCCATTGCTGGGGGTCGTACATCGCTTCTGCGGCAACGGGCGGGATCGTATAGGAGCCCGCCAGCGTGGCGCGGAGCGCGTAGACCACCTTGCGTGATTCGCGCGCCTTGAGCGCGCCGAAGACCTCGAAGCGCTCATCGCGGATGTTCATGTAGTCGATTTCCCATTGCTCGCTTTGCTGCACCCAGTTGACGGCATTGTCGCGCCCGAGTCGCGGGTTCTCAATCTCCCAACCGGCGGGGAAACGGTCCACCAGGGCGACGTTCCGAATGTCCTCGCGTGTCTGGTTGGTGAGCGTCAGCTCGACGAACACCAGGTCGCCAAGGCCCACCTTGGAGCCGGGGAACTTGAGCTCGGTGCCGTCGGGCTTGAAGTAGCGTCGCCGAATGTCGAGATCATGCCCGCCGAGCTGGTAGGTCGCGTTCTCGCGGACACCCTTGCTGGAGAGAATCAAGTAGAGCTTGCCCTTGCCGGTGTCGCCGACGTTGAGTGTCAGGTCCGGGTATTCGCTGGCGCGGTAGACCGACCAGCTGCGTTCACTGCTCTGCCTGGGACTGCTTGCGGCCGGGAGTTCTTTCTTCCCGAACATGAGCTGCGGCGGGTCGAAATCACTGGAACCGCTTCCGGCGATCTTCCCGAGCGCGCTGAGGCTCCAGCCCAGCTCC
>JAGRBM010000114.1 GCA_020434085.1 Chrysiogenia bacterium
CTCTCCCGTGGAGTATTTCTCGCGGCTGGCCCAGGCCTACGGGCGCATCGTCGCCGAGGTGACCGGCGACGGCTTCCTCTACCGCGTCGATCTCGACCTGCGCCCCGAGGGCAAGGCCGGCCCCCTGGTGATTTCCTCCGAGAACTATCTCACCTACTTCGAGGCCTGGGCCGACACCTGGGAAAAAGCGGCCTTTATGAAGGCCCGCGTCGTTGCCGGTGACGAGCCCTTCGGTTGGCGCGTCGTGCGCGCAATGGACCCGATGATCTATTCGGGCAGCATCGACTACGCCGGGCTCGAAGCCATCAAGGGGATGAAGCGCAAGGTCGAGGCCGACCAGGAGCGAAAGGCGAGCACCTTCAATGTGAAGCTCGGCAGCGGCGGCATCCGCGACGTGGAGTTCGTCGCCCAGGCCGCCCAGCTTCTCCACGGCGGGCGCATCCCGCAGATCCGGCTGCGTGGCACGCAGGAAACCCTGCGCGCGCTGGCCGAGGTGAACCTGCATTCGGCTGAAGAAGTGAATTGCCTGCTCCATGCCTACTGGTTCCTTCGCCGCGTCGAGAACCGGCTGCAGATGGTGGGCGAGCAGCAGACCCACTCGCTGCCCGATTCGGCCGAGGCGCTCACGCGGCTGGCGCGCAGCATGGGCTTTCTTGGCGAAGACTGCGTTGCCGCCTTTGAGAAAGAACTCGATGCCCAGCGAAAGTGCGTGCGCGAGAGTTTCGGGCGCCTGTTCTTCGAGGAAGAGGGCGACCAGGTGCTCGCGCTCTTCGATCGCAGCGCCCGGCAATTGATGACCTCGCCCGGCGGCGCTCCGATGATCGAGGCCCTTGCAGCCAGGCTCGCACAGCGCGTGCGCGAGAGCGCCGATCCCGAACGCGCGCTCAACAACCTCTCGCGCTTCATCGAGGGCGTTGGCTCGCGCAGCTTCTACTACGGCCTGCTGCTCGACCGGCCGGAGATCATCGACCGGCTCGTGCGCCTGTTCGCGGGTTCCGATTTTCTCTCCTCCTTTGCCGCCGCCCATCCGCGGCTCGTGGAATCGCTCTTCGATGACCCCGACGTGCTGCTGCTCAGTCGCGAGCAGCTTGAAGCCGACGCGCAGGCCATCGCAAAGGACTTCATGCGCGAGGGCGAGGGCCTCGACGAAGAGGGCGCCCTCGACGGGCTGCGCGCCTTTGTCAATCGCGAGGTGCTCAACACCGGCCTCCTGGATCTCGACGAGAAGGTCTCGCTTGCCGAGGCCGAAGCCCAGCTCACCGAAGTGGCCGAGGTCTGCGCCGGTCGCGGCCTGCAGCTCTCCAAGGACCTGATGGCGCTGCGCGGAAAGCCGCTGCCCCAGGACGCCCAGTTCCTCATCGTCGGGATGGGTAAGCTCGGCAGCCGCGAGCTCTCGTATGGCAGCGATCTCGACGTCATCTTCTTTTTCGATGCCGAGTCCTCGGACTCCTTCGAGGTGCAGGACCTCTCGGTTCGCCTCGCGCAGAAGTTCATCAACGTCATCCAGACCCGCACCGCCCAGGGCATCTGCTACGAAATCGACGCCCGGCTGCGCCCCTCGGGGCGGCAGGGGATGCTGGTCGTTTCGCTCGAATCCTTCTGCAAATACCACGAGAAGAGCGCCGAGGTCTGGGAGCGCCAGGCCCTGCTGCGTGCAAGGCCCGTTGCCGGGAACGAAGAGCTGGCCAACGCTTTTGAACGCGCCCGCCGCGAAGTGCTGCTCGGGGAGCTGCCCGGCGACTTTGCCGAAAAGGTCCGCCACATTCGCGGCCGCATGGAACACGAGCTGGCAAAGGAAACGCCCGAGCATCGCGATCTAAAGACCGGCCGCGGCGGAATTCTCGACGTCGAATCGCTCACCCAATACCTCCAGCTTCTCCACGCGCGGGAATTCCCGCAGCTTATTGAACCCGTGCCCACCGCGCGCGTCATCGAAGAGCTCGCCGCGCTGGGCCTGCTCGGGGAAAAAGACGCGGCGGCGCTCGGCAAGGGCTGGCAGTTTTTAAAGCGCCTCTCCAGCCGCCTGCGCGTCGTGGAAAACCGCTCCATCTCCGACTTCGATCAGGAAACCGGCGACCTGACGGGTCTGGCGTTGCGCATGGGATACGACAAGGGCCAGCGCGACGCGACCGTGCGCCGCAAGCTGCTCGAGGACTACCGCCGCCAGACCGAGGCAATCCGCGAGGTATATCTGCGGGTGCTGGGGGAGTAGGGGCGAAGCAGGCTTCGCCTGCTTGCATTGACGGCGCGCTTGCGCCAACCCAGTTTTCGTCCACGTCCACGTCCACGTCCACGTCCACGTCCACGGGCGCATCCGCGCCTTCTTCTCGTTCGTCGTGGACGGTAGTCGTGGACGTGGACGAGTCTCCCACCTCTCCCGCTGGGAGAGGTCGCGCCGAAGGCGCGGGTGAGGGTTGTGTTGTTGCAGCAACGAAACCCTCACCC
>JAGRBM010000115.1 GCA_020434085.1 Chrysiogenia bacterium
GATAAATGATAAGGACGTGCAGGTGCGGCCCTCACGCCACCCTACGCGCGGCGCATTATAATAATTGGTCCCAACGTGTCAAACCGCAGTCCACCTTACTTTTTCAATCATTTCAGGTGGTTGCACCGGCGTAGCCTCTTTTTTTGCCGGGCCGGCGCGTGCGGGGGCAACCGGCACGCTCAGAGCTCTGCAAGCACCTCGTCGACATGCCCGTTTACTTTCACCTTCGGCCAGATCTTGACCACCTTGCCGGCTTCGTCGACCAGGATGGTGGTTCGCTCGATCCCCTTCACTTTTTTGCCGTACATGTTCTTGTCTTTAATGAGGCCGAGCTTGTCGAGATAGGTCTGCTCGGGATCGGCCAGCAGCAGGTAGTTCAGATCGTGCTTTTCCTTGAACTTCACCTTGCTGCGCTCGTCGAGCTTGGAGAGCCCCACCACCTGGGCACCTTTTTTGGTGATCCGCGCCTTGTTGTCGCGAAAATCACAGGCTTCCTGGGTGCAGCCGGGGGTCATGTCCTTGGGGTAGACGAAGATGACCAGCTTCTTTCCGGTGAAATCCTTCTTCTGGTAGGTGTTTCCGTCGTCTCCGACGAGTTTGAATGGCGGCAGCGCTTTGCCTTCCTGCAGCATCCTAAGTTCCTCCAAAGTGGCGCCCCCGTTTGAGCATAGGGGGAGCTGGCCGTTGCCTATAGCACGCGGGCGGCCCCGGCTGAAGTCCGGGCTCCGGGCCGATGCCCCGCCGAGGCCCGCCCGATCGGCAGGAATTTCGGGTAGTTGGGGCTTGACCCAAAGGGGGGCTCAGGATTACCGTTATTCCTATCGGATTACTGGGATTAAGCAGGATTCGATGCAAGCCCCCCGCATTGGGAGCGGGGGATGCGGGTGGTGGTGAAGCGATGACACTCTTTTCTCTGCGTTCGGAATACGCGCTGCGTGCGCTGACCGAGATTGCGCGCTGGCGCGCGGCCGGCCATGGCGAACCCCTCTCCATTGAAGAGATCGCCAAACGTCAGGCCATTCCTCGCAAGTTTCTCGAACAGATTCTCGTGACGCTCAAGCGCGCGGGCCTGGTGCAGTCGCGCCGCGGTCAGGCCGGCGGCTACCTCCTTGAGCAGGAACCCGAGGCCATTCGCCTTCGCGATGTGCTCGGCGCCATCGAGAGTTTGCCCGCCGGCGCGGCCGAGCGCGGCGCCGAACCGGCAACGCCGGTGGCGCGCGCGGTGCGCAAAAGCTTTCAGGAAATCGAAGACGTCTTCTACGACGCGCTCGCCGAGCGCACCGTGGCCGACCTGATGGAGCTCTCGAAGACCGAGCGCTCCCAGCCGATGTATCACATCTGAGTTGCCGGGCAGGAAACCAAATCCGTGAGCACCTCCGACAATAACGCGCCGGCATTCGATGCCGAAAACCCGGGCCACTGGAAGCTCGAGTTGCTGCTTTCGGGCCTGAGCATTCCCGCCGACCTGGCCGAGGAATTCGAGATGGCCACCGGCGTGCCGGTCACCCAGCGCCTGCTGCTCGAACTCCCGCGCGATGTGCTGTGCCTGGCCTATACCCATGTCGAGTCCGCCGACGATCCCGCCTCGCCTTTCCGCGTGCAGCTCGTTGCGTCCGATGAAGGCTGGCGCCTCCGCCGCGGCGAGCTGGAAACACCCGTCACCGTGCGGCCTCCCATCGAAACGGAAATGTGGGGCCGCGTGATTCGCATCGACGACTATGTGATCTGCGATCTGTCCGACCGCGAATGGGGCGGGCGTTTTCGCAGCCACTACGGGCTGCGCCTGGAACACACCCAGTCGGCGCCGCGCACTGCCGATCCGTTGCTCGATGCCATCGAGTCCGTCGCTCGTCGTCGCACGCTTCGCGGCGTGCATGTGATCGCCTACGAAGATCCCTCCCTGCCGGACGCGAAGATGCCGCTGGTGCGACTGGCACCGACCTTTCATGCGATCCACCGCAACTTCGCCTGCGCGCTCACCTTCGAGGGCTATCCCCCCGACGGGGTCGCGGCGATCGAAACCGCCTACGCCGGCGGCGCCGACCAGCTCGCCTTCCACTTCGGCGGCGATCCCTGGCGCAGCGAAGACGAGAAGGAACACCTGCCCGCGCGTCGCTACGAAAACGCGCTGCATGCCGCGCGCGAAGTATTCGAGAGCGGGGCATTGAAGAGCGCGCTGTTCTTCAGCGCTTCGGGCGCCGACGGCGGCACCGCGAGTGAAGCAAAGAAACTGCTCGAAAGCGGCGTGGTGCCGCTGCTGTGGGCGGGCAAGCCCTGGCCCGCGCGCGATGCCGGCGAGCATGGCTGGCAGGCCGCTGCCGCGCTGCTGCGCGAGGTTGCGCTCGGCTTCGAGGGCGCGAAGGTGAACCTCGCCCGCGTAAAGGACCGCACGCTGCAGATTCCGCCTTCGGAACTGCGGTTCTTCCATCCCAAACAGAAAGCCATCATTGCCGGCCTCCAGGGCGCGGCGAACACCGGGTGGGGACGCGCGGCGCAGCGCAATCTTTCGGCACTGCGCCGTCACCTGCGTGTGCGCGGCAGCGGCATCATCACCGGAGAGGACGAGTAAACTTCTCCGATGGACTCTCGACCCACAAATACGCGGCCGAGCTTTGACCGCCGCCCGCTGGCGCTGGTTCTGCTGGAGCGCAATTGGCGCTGGGTCGTCTACGCCGCACTGGCGATGCTGCTGGTCAACTCGACGGGCGATCCCTGGGCGCAGGGGCTCGACCCCAAGGCCCAGCGCGCGCTCGCCATTTTCGTTGTCTGCATCGTGCTGTGGGTGTTCAACCTGCTGCCGCTGATGATCACGTCGATCCTGGCGCTGGTGCTCCCTCCCATCATGGACGTGATGCCCGCGCAGGAGGCCTACTCGCTCTTCGGCAACAAGGTGATCTTCTTCCTGCTTGGCGCCTTCATTCTGGCAGCCGCGCTCTCGCGTTCGGGGCTTGCCGAGCGCATCACCCTTACGGCACTTCGCCTCTCGGGCGGCTCGCCCCGGCGGCTCTCCATCGGGATCTACGTGACCGGCGCGGTGCTGAGCACCGTGATGAGCGAGCACGCAGTGGCCGCCCTGCTCTTCCCCATCGTGCTGGAGCTTTGCCGCGTGATGGAGCTCGAACCGCGGCGCTCCAGCCTGGGGCGCCTGCTCTTTTTGAGCATGGCCTGGGGCTGCATCTCCGGCGGCGTGATTACATTGCTCGGCGGCGCGCGCGGACCGCTGGCGCTGGGAATCCTGTTCCAGACCACCGGCACCTCCATCGGATTTTTCGAGTGGGTGCTCGACCTGCTGCCTGCCTCGCTGCTCACCCTTGGAGCGGGATACGGGCTTCTGGCACTGTTCTTTCCTATCGAAAAGACACAGGCCGCCCCCGCCGAGGAATTCCTGCGAAAGCGCGAGCGCAAGCTCGGCCGTCTCTCCGTTCGCGAGCTTGCGGTCGGTGCGATCATGGCGGCGACCATCTATTCCTGGGTGATGTTCGAGCACGTGCTCGGGCTGGCCGAGGTCTCGCTGCTTGCCGTGGTGGCTCTCTTCGCGTTGCGGCTCATCAACTGGCGCGAGGTGGAAGAGTCGGTCAACTGGGGCGTCGTCCTGATGTACGGCGGCGCGGTGGCGCTCGGATTTACGCTCTCGAAGAGCGGCGCGGCTCACTGGCTGGCCGAGAGCCTGCTCCAGGGCAGCTCGCCCTCGCCCTTTGCGCTCATCGCGCTGCTCGCCGTGCTTACCATCTTCCTGACCGAGGCGGTCTCGAACGCCGCGGTGGTTTCGGTGCTGATGCCACTGGGTCTCGCGCTCGCCGAGCCGCTGAGCGTTGACCCCAAGGCCGTGACCTACGCCATCGCCTACGTTTCGGGCCTGCCGCACGTGCTGCCCATGGGAACCCCGGCGCTGGCCCTGGCCTTTTCGTCGGGTTATCTGCGCGTGCGCCACTCGGTGGTTGCCGGACTGGCTTTCAATCTTGCCCTACTCGTGATCTTCCTGATCGTGGTAAAGTTCTACTGGCCGCTGATGAACATGGGATCGTTTTAGGGGAGCGCGCGTGAGCGAAAGCAGCACAGATGTCTTGCTCGTTGTCTCAACCCTCGGCCACGCCGAGGAAGCGACGGAGTATGCCATCGACCGCACGGCGCACCTGGGCGAGGGGACGCTGCACCTGTTACTTCTGTGCGAGGGCGATTCCGAGGAACTGGCCAACAAGCTCTCCGAGCAGAGCTGGATGGGCGACCGCGTGGGCTCCGAAGTCTCCCAGGCCCTCAGCAAGGACCGGCGCACCCGCGGCTACCGCGTGCTCTCGGGCATCGCCCACGCCGCCGAGGAAGAAGACGTCCCCACGCTTACGGAAGTGATAGAGGGCGAACTCGATGAGGCGATCCAGCGCTACGTGCGCGCCCATCCCGTTGCGGAGATCGTCGTCAGCCTGCCCGCGCCGGGACCGCTGGCCCGGTTCTTCGGTTCAAAGAAAGACCCCACCGAGCGCCTCGAGCGCGCCGGCGACGCGCCGGTGAAGGTCTTCCACTACAGCTGAGCCCCCCCCTGGAGCCTCCCCATGAGCATGCACCCCTTCGCCGATCTGGTCGGTCTGTCCGTTACAAAGATGAAGGATGGCGAGAGCGAGTGCCGCCTTGAGGCCAGGCCCGAGCTGTTCAACCCGCAGGGGGTGATGCACGGGGCGACGCTCTACGCGCTGGCCGATACGGGCATGGGCGGGGCGCTCTACACG
Source organism: Chrysiogenia bacterium (assembly GCA_020434085.1). NCBI lineage: Bacteria > Pseudomonadati > Chrysiogenota > Chrysiogenia > Chrysiogenia bacterium. Next base: position 4,722 of record JAGRBM010000115.1, read on the forward strand.
CTCCTCGAGCAGGGCGAGCTGTGCGCCACCATCGACCTGACGATTTCGTATTTTGCCGCCATTCGAGAGGGAGAGATCGTCTGCAAGACGAGGGTCCTCAACAAGGGCAAGCGAACGGCTTCGATGGAATCCGAGATCTACAACGGCGAGACGCTGGCCGCCAAGGCAATGGGCAGCTTCGCGGTGTTCCGTCCTTCAAGGAAAAGCTGAGACTCAGCCGAACGCGCTGGGACCGCGACGCACGCGGGTTTCGTCGACCAGGTTTTCGAGTTCCTCGCGCGCGCGCGCGTGAAGCTCGGCAACGGCCTGATCGTCTTCGGCGTGGTGGGGCTTGAGGTCGTGCACGATCGGCGCGCCCACGGCGAAGTAAAATTTCACCGGCAGCGGAAGCGGTCCAAGGCCCGCGAACAGCGGCGCGGTGTATTTCACCGAGTTCATGAACTTGCGCGCGAGCACGTTGTCCTCGGCCAGCGTGGCGAAGGCCTCATCGCCGCCCACCGAAGCAATGGGAATGATCGGCACGCCGGTCTTGATTGCGACCTTCACAAACCCGGTCGCGCCCTGCCACATCAGCTTGTAGGCATCCTTGCCGGGCTTTAACGCCTCGCGCGCGCCGCCCGGATACGAGAGCACCAGCTCTCCGCTTTCGGCCATTCGCAGTGCATTGTCGCGGCTTCCCAGCACGCAGCCCATGCGCATCACCCACTCGCGAAAATAGGGGAACTGGATCGTGAACTTGTCCACCGTCGGCCGAATGAGGCGACCGGTCTCGTCGAAGATCACCTTGCTGAGCATCATCGTGTCGATGGCCAACGTGACGTGATTGGAGACGAGCACGGCGCCGCCGGTCTCGGGAATGTTCTCGCAACCCGAGATCTCCGGACGAAAGTAGAGATCGGCGGGCCAGAGCTTTTGAAACTCCGCACGCGCGAACTCGGGGTCGACCAGATCGATGCGCTCGTCATCATCGGGGTTTACCGGACGCCCGACGAGTTCGGAGAATTCCTTGATCTTGTCCGTGGCGGAGATGTTCTCGGCAAAGGCTTTCCCCAGAAAAGTGCCGACCTGCGCGATCTTCTCGCCCAGCCAGTCGGCCGGATCGACGAAGCCCGGCGCCTGCCGTCCGGTCTTGCCCTCGCTCTTGTCGCTCACTGCGCAATCAGCTCCCGCGCCTTGGCCAGCGCATCGTCGAGACCGCCGGGATTTCCGCCACCGGCCTGCGCGAAGTCGGGCTTGCCGCCGCCCTTGCCGCCGATGATCGGCGCCAGTTCCTTGACGAGCTTGCCCGAGTGAACCTTGCCGCTCACGTCGTCGGTCACGGCGACCAGCAACAGGGCCTTGCCCTCGTTCTCGGAGCCCACGATGGTCACGCCGCTCCCGATGTGATCGCGTCCCTGGTCGGCCAGTTCGCGAAGTGCCTTGCCGTCCAGACCGTCGGCACGGTGGATGAGCACCTTCACGCCGCCGATTTCCTCGACCTTGCTTCGCCAGTCGGCGCCGCCACCGCCGCCGGTGGCCAGCTTGCGCTTGAGGTCGGCCACCTGCTCGGCGAGCTTGCGGTTTTCTTCGAGAATCTTCGCGGCGCGCGCGGCCGCATCTTCGGGCGTGCTCTTGAGGGCCTCGGCCACCTCGCGCAGCAGGCTCTCGGCCTTGCGCAGCTCGCCAAGGGCGGTGTCACCGGTGAGCGCCACGATGCGGCGCGTGCCGCCGGCGACCGCTTCCTCGCGCACGATCTTGAAGAGGCCGATGTCGCCGGTGTGGGAGACGTGGGTGCCGCCGCAAAGCTCGGTCGAGAACTCACCCATCTTCACGACGCGCACCGCGTCGCCGTATTTCTCACCGAAGAGCGCCATGGCCCCGTCCTCAATCGCCTCATCAAAGCTCTTTTCGGAGACGTCCACCGGCACGTCGCGCTGCACTTCTTCGTTAACGAGTCGCTCGATGGTCGCGAGTTCCTCGTCACTTACGCGCTTGGGGTGCGAGAAGTCGAAGCGCAGTCGCTCGGCCGCCACCTGGGAGCCCGCCTGCTGGACGTGAGTGCCCAGCGTCTGGCGAAGCGCCGCGTGCAGGAGGTGCGTCGCCGAGTGGTTGCGCCGGATGCGCGCGCGGCGAAGCTCGTCGACCACCAGCGTGTAGGTCTCGTCGTTGGCCAGCGTGCCCTCTTCGACCACGGCGTGGTGGACAACAAGCCCTTCGAGGGGTTTTTGCGTGTCGGTCACGCGAACGCGCACGCCGTCGCCCTCGATCATGCCCGAGTCGCCCATCTGGCCGCCGGACTCGCCGTAGAAAGGCGTGTGATCGAAGATGAGCTGCACTTCATCGCCGGCGCGCGCGGGGTTCACCTCGCTGCCGTCACGAAGGATGTGCAGCAGGCGCGCCTCGCTACGCGTCTTGTCATAGCCGTCGAAGCCGATGCTCAGGTTGCCGTAGGGCGCGTAGACTTCGTCGGCGGCGGCGCTCACCTTGCCGCGCGCGGCGCGCGAGCGCTGGCGCTGCTGTTCCATTTGCTCATTAAAGCCCGCTACGTCGACGCGGAAGCCCTCTTCCTCGCCGATGGTCTGGGTCAGATCCAGCGGGAAGCCGTAGGTGTCGTAGAGTTCGAAGGCCGCCGCGCCCGAAAGGACGCCGTCCTTGCAGTCGCTCTCCAGAGAGTCACGAAGGCGCGCGAGGCCCTTGTCCAGGGTCTCCAGAAAGCGCTCTTCCTCGGTGCGAATGGCGTCGGTGATGTTGGCGACCTTGTCGGCGTCGGCCAGCTCGGGATAGGCACCCTTCATCTGCTCGGCGACCGTCTTCGAGAGCTCGAACAGGAAGGGCTTGTCCATCCCCAGCTTCTTGCCGTGACGGATCGCGCGGCGCAGGATGCGGCGCAGCACGTAGCCGCGCCCCTCGTTGCCGGGCATGACGCCGTCGCCGATCAGGAAGGTTCCGGCGCGGGCGTGATCGGCCAGCACGCGGAGCGAGACGCGCGTTTCCTCATCACCCTTTTCGTAATCGGCGCCGCAGAGCTTTGCGCCATGGTCGATGATCGCGCGGATGGCATCGATCTCGAAGTTGGAGCTCACGCCCTGCATGACGCGGGCGATGCGCTCGAGGCCCATGCCCGTGTCGATCGAGGGACGCGGGAGCGGTGTACGCTCGCCACTCTCCTTCTGCTCGTACTGCATGAAGACGAGATTCCAGACTTCGAGGTAGCGCTCACCGTCGTCGTCACTGGTGCCCGGACCGCCGCCAGGATCTTTCTCCCAGGTCTCGGAGATGTCGTAGTGGATCTCCGAACAAGGGCCGCACGGACCGGTGTCGCCCATCTGCCAGAAGTTGTCGGCATCGCCCATGCGGCGGATGCGGTCTTTGGCCTCGGCCTCGGTAAAAGCACCGCCGGCCATGAGGGCTTCGAACCAGAAGCCTTCGGCTTCGTCGTCGGAGTCGTGAATCGTCACCCACAGACGGCGTTCCGGAATTCCCATCCATTTGTCGCCAGTCAGGAATTCCCACGCATAGGCGATGGCTTCCTTCTTGAAGTAATCGCCGAAGGAGAAGTTCCCGAGCATCTCGAAGAAAGTGTGGTGGCGCGTGGTGCGGCCCACGTTTTCCAGGTCGTTGTGCTTGCCACCGGCACGCACGCATTTCTGGCAGCTCGTGGCCCGCGCGTAGTCGCGCTTTTCCTCGCCCAGGAAGGTGCGCTTGAACTGGTTCATTCCTGCATTGGTAAAGAGCAGGGTATCGTCCGTGCGACCGGGCGCCAGCATCGGCACCAGCGGGGAAGAAGGCACACGGCGGTGCTGCTTGCTTTCAAAGAACGTGAGGAAGGCCTCACGCAGTTCATTGGTTGTCCACTTCTTGCTCATATCCACCTGATGGGCGCGCCGGGCCGAAGCGAATTGTCCGGCCGAACGCGAGGAGGCCAACCATAACCCCGCAAAGCGGGACGGGAAAGCGCCCGACCCCGATCACTTGGGCGGCGCTACAAACCCTGTTTGGAGCCCGCTTCGGCCTCGCGGCGCAGGGCGCGCCGGCGGCGGAGGATCGGGATGATGATCGCGGGCGAGAACCCGTGGCGTTCCAGATAGGAGGCCAGGCGCCGTTCGGGCTTTTCCCACCAGCGCTCGCCGTAGCGGCGCTCCAATGCCGAGAGGGCCAGGTCCGCGGGTTTGTGCTGGGATTCGAGCAGCTCGCGCGCGTGGGCGCGGTTTTCATCCGAAAAGCCGTCCTTGCGCATCCGCGCGCTGAGCGCCGCGCCCCAGTAGCCGCGCTTTTCGGCCAGCTCGCTCATGCGCGACTCGGCCAGCCGCTTTTCGTTGAGAAAGCCCTCGCGCTTCAAACGCTCGACCACTTCGTCGACTTCGGCGGCCTCGTATTCCTTGCCTTCAAGGTAGCGGCGTAATCGGGATTCAGGAACCAGCGAGCGCGCCAGATAGGTCACCGCGCAGACAAGCGCGGTCGGGCGCTTGCGCCGCCCACGCTCCGACGGCGTTTCTTCCTCCGGCTCTTCCGGATGTTTTTCTGGCTTGGATGAGAGGCTCATGGCCCGGGCTGGTCCTTAGGGCCGGGGGGCCGGGACTGGCTAGATGTCGAGTTCCAGATCACCGCCGGATTCGAAGTCGCCGGAATCGAACTCCACGCCCGGCGCGGTCGATCCAGGGTTGGTCGTTCCGGCCGCCGGTTGCTGCTGCGCCGGGGGCTGCGCTTGGGGAATGGAACTGCCCGCTTCGTCGAAGGTCGAGTCGCTCGTTGCGCTGATGCCCGAGTAACGAAGCGCGAAATCGTCGGGGTTGGTGCTCTGGCGAAGGGCTTCTTCGTAGGTGATGCGCCCTGCGCGAAGGTGTTGCATGAGCGACTGGTCGAAGGTCTGCATGCCGTAGGTCTGGCCGCCCTTGGCCATGGCGTCGCCGAGTTCCTTGACCTTTTCCTTGTCGGAGATGCAGTCGCGCGTGCGCGCAGTGGAGACGAGCACTTCGACCGCGGCAACGCGGCCCTGCCCGTCGACAGTCGGAACGAGGCGCTGCGATACGATGCCCTTGATGATCCCGGCGAGCTGCAGGCGCACCTGGTTCTGCTGGTAGGGCGGGAAGCTCGTCACGATACGGGTGATCGTTTCCTGCGCGTCGAGGGTATGCAGGGTCGAGAACACCAGGTGGCCGGTTTCGGCCGCGGTGAGCGCGATCTCAATCGTCTCGAAGTCACGCATTTCGCCCACGAGAATCACGTCGGGATCCTGGCGGAGCGCGGCGCGGAGCGCCGAGGCAAAGCCCACGGTGTCGAAGCCGACCTCGCGCTGGTTCACGATGCTCTTTTTGTCGCGATGGAGGAATTCGATCGGGTCCTCAATCGTCATGATATGCGCGGTGCGGTGGCTGTTGATGAAATCGATCATCGCCGCCAGCGTGGTCGACTTGCCCGAACCGGTGGTGCCGGTCACCAGCACCAGGCCGCGCTCATTCGAGGACACTTTTTCAATGACCTTCGGCAGCAGAAGCTGGTCGATGGTCTTGATGCCGAAGGGAATGGAGCGAAGCACCATGCCGACGGTGCCGCGCTGCTGAAAGACGTTCACGCGAAAGCGCCCTAGGCCCGGCACGCCGTAGGCCAGATCGGCCTCGTTGCTCTGCTTGAACTTTTCCTTCTGCGCGTTGTTCATGATTCCGAAGGCCATCTTGTTGACCATTTCGGGAGTCAGGCGCGGCGCCTTCTTGAACGGGGTGAGCTTGCCCGAGATACGGAAGATCGGCGGAAGTCCGGCTTTGATGTGGACGTCCGATGCTTTGAGCTGCATGGCAGCTTTCAGGATGTCATTGAGTTCCATCGATCCCTCACCCCCGACGCGGTGGCACCTTGCGTTGTTGAGCCCGGAAGGATACCCAGCGTCCGGTGAAAATCCAACGCCACGCAGCGGCACCGTCTTGCCCGAGTGCGTCAGGAACGCTAGGCATAGGGAAACGCATGGAGCAGCCCGTCGCGCCGCCTGCGGCGCAATTTCAGCGGCTGCGCGTGGGAGGCGGCATGTCCCTTTCAATCGGTTCGAGCGCCCCGGACTTCTCGCTCCCCGGCGTCGATGGTGAGACGTGGTCACTTTCATCCTTCGCCGAAAAGCCCGTGCTGGTGGTGATTTTTTCCTGCAACCACTGCCCCTACGTGGTGGCCTATGAAGAACGAATGACCCAGATCCAGCGCGATTATGCCGAGCGCGGCGTCCAGACCGTGGCCATCAATCCCAACAACGAAAAGTCCCACCCCGCCGACAGCTTCGAGAAAATGGTGCAACGGGCAAAGGACCGGGCGTTCAATTTCCCCTACCTGCGCGATGAATCCCAGGACGTTGCCCGCGCCTACGGCGCGCGCTTTACCCCGGAGATCTTCGCCTTCGACAAGGATCGAAAGCTCGCCTACCACGGCCGCATCGACGACAACTACGACGACCCCTTCGACGTGCGTCGCCACGACCTGCGCGAGGCCCTCGACGAAATGCTCGCCGGAAAGTCTGTCAGCGTTCCCGACACCGAGCCCATCGGGTGCTCGGTGAAGTGGAAGTAGGGACGCCGGAGTTTCTTGCCACAGAGGGCACCGAGGTCACAGAGCAACGCAGCGAAGAGAAAACTAGCCACAGATGGCCACAGATGAACACGGATTGGAGAAGAGGAAACCGGAAATTGTCATCCTGAACGGAGGCGCGCGGCGCCGAAGTGAAGGATCTCGGCCCTTCGCATGACGTTGAGATCCTTCGCTTCGCTCAGGATGACA
>JAGRBM010000116.1 GCA_020434085.1 Chrysiogenia bacterium
ATCGATGCCGAGCCCCTCGCCCACGCCAAGCACGTCGTAGGCGCCGTTCGTTCCGGCACCCGTGCTGGTGAGGATCTGCAGGAAGAGGGTGAGCGGGTGCCCGGATTCGAAATAGCGCACCTGCTCGATGGTTTCGTCGGCATCGTGTTCGACGGCAAGACTGCCGAACAGGCCGCGCGTCACCCCGGTCAGGTTGTTGCCGCTGATTCCCGTATAGGAGAGAAACTCGTCGTCCACCCGCGCGTGGGCGGTACCGCCTGCCGGGTCGATGAGCGCGCTCGCATCGGAGACTGCAACACTCGTCGCCGAGTCCGACAGCACTGAGGCCAAATGCGTCTGATGCGCGGAGAACAGCCGCCGGTCCTTGAGCTCGCCGTGCACGGGCCGCACCTGCAGCGCATACTGCGTGCCCTGGCGCTGCACCGTCATCGCGGTTGCGATCCCGCGCGCGATCACGCGAAATTCGCCGGCGGGCCCGAGTTCCTCAAATCCCAGCCTCAGCGTGACGCGCCGGTCGCGAATCCCGTTTCCGTGTGCGGCGTTGGCATGGGAGATCAGGTCGGCGAGAAAAGCCGCGCGCGGCTCATCGGGATGGGGCGCCTCGATCAGGGTGAGGCTCGTGCCCGAGAGCGAGGCCGCGCGTTTTTGCGGATCGATGCCGAGCGTTCCGAGCCGCGGGGGCTTGAGCGCGTCGAGTCCTTCGGGAAATGCCGGATGCGGTTTCGAGAGCAGCGGTCGCCAGAAGCCGTATTCGCGCAGCGCTGCGCCGATGGCATGGCCTGCCGCCGCGGAGCCATGCAGGCCGCGCCGCAGGTTCTGCAGCGTCGCGCCGTCCTGGCTCACCCCCGACCAGGCAAGAATCTCACCCGAGCCGTCGTCGAACTCCGCGAAACCGAAACTCGGCCAGCCATCGAAGGTGCCCGCCGCCGCGCTCAGCGAATCATCGCCGGCGTCCAGCGCGGCGCCCAGTACATGGGTGCGGCACTCCCACTCGAGCACATAGACCGGCGTTGCCTGCGCTCGCCCCAGAATGTCGTCAAAGGTCGTCACTTAGTCGAGCTCCATGCTTTCAAGGGTGATCAGATCGGGCGTGAAATCGCTGAGGAGTTCGCGCGCGACAAAATCATCGAAGAGCGCCTCGGCACCGGGGTCCGCCGCGAGGTCGTCCTGGTAGAACAGGAACGGGCTGCGCGCGGCCGGCAGCGAAATTCCCGTGGGAATGAGCGCGGTGAACGGCCCCTCTTCACCGATCCACACGCGAGCGATCAGAGTTTGCGGCGAGAGCGAGGGCGGATTGCTCAGAAACTGCACGCGCAGTTGCAGGGGCGCGTCCTCGGGGAGCGCCCTTGTCAGGGAGGCAATACTCACCACCGGCGCGATGGTGCCGCTGGTCCAGGTGACCAGGTCGGTCAGGATTTCTCCTGACTCCATTCGCCCGCGAAGCGCGATCCCCACGTAGGCCGCGCCCCCCAGATGGAGCCCCACGCCCGCGCGCACGCTCTCCCCCTCGGCCGGAGAGGCAAGGAAGCGCACACTCGTTTCGAGCTCGCAGTTGCCGATGGACTCATTGAAGACGATCTGGGAGAGCGAGCCGCTGGTATTGACCTGCAGCGCCCCGCCGACGATCGACCAATTGGCCGGGCCGCTCCAGCCCGACAGATCACCGGAGAAGTCATCGGTGTACTGGGCCCCGGTGCGGCGCAGGTCGAAGGGGCCGTTCTGCTCGATCGCCTCGAATGATAGGTCGAGAAACCCGTGCAGGCGTCGCTGGAACGTGGCGCCGGGACCGCTGAGCTGCAGCGGAATCATCGCGGTGCTCCGGTCACTGGGACAAAGAAAGAACGGCGCGCCCTGCATGGCGGCGCTGCCGGGTCCGAACAGGGCGCACAGCGGCGCGTCGCCGCCCTTCCAGGTGGCGTTGCCAAAAGACCAGTTGGCCGGCGCCAGCGAGGGATTTCGGGGAACCGCTACGAGGCGCGCGCGCAAACTCGATTTGGCCCTGCCCGCCCAGCTCACGCGGCGTCCGGTCTCGGACTCGGCATCGACGCGCCCCTCGCTCCCGAAACGGACGGCCTCCCTGGGAAAGCTGAGCGGCCATGCGCCGGTTACAGGCCATGCAACCAGTACGCCCTCTTCACCGGCACCCAGCACGAGGTCCGCACTGCCATAGGCGGCGCCAACGGCCAGCGGCGCATCTTCGGTGACGGGCAGCGAGAACGAGTCACTCGCGCATTGAACCGTCAGGCTCACGCCGGCGCGTTCGCGCACGAAGAGTGAGACCCCGGAAATTCCGCCGGCGCCCTCATCGAGGATCGCGCGCGCCACACAAGCGATTGCCTCTTCCTCCCCAATCTGTGCGTGCATCGCGCGCTCGATCTCGAGCGCCAGTTCATGCGGCAGGTAGCGACCGCCGGGAACGCTCGCGCTGTAATCATCACCATCCCAGGAAAAAGGGATCGCGTTGCTTGCGCTCAGCGTCAGCGGGGGAACAAAGCGTGCTTTGAGCAGGGGACGTAC
>JAGRBM010000117.1 GCA_020434085.1 Chrysiogenia bacterium
ACGGCATGGAAGTGATCGTCCGCGGCCGGCTCACTGTTTACGAGCCGCGCGGCCAGTACCAGCTCATTGCCGAGCACATGGAGCCCAAGGGCGTGGGCGCGCTGCAACTGGCCTTCGAGCAACTGCGGGCCAAGCTGGAGGCCGAGGGGCTCTTCGCCGCCGAGCGCAAGCGCCCCCTTCCCTTCCTGCCCCGGCGCATCGGCCTGGTAACCAGCATCTCCGGCGCGGTAGTCCGCGACATCTGCCACGTGCTTTTCCGGCGCTTTCCCGGTGTAAGCCTCCAGATCCGGCCCGTGCGCGTGCAGGGCGCGGGCGCCTCCGAGGAAATCGCCCGGGCGCTGCACTATCTGTACGAGCGCGGGGACTCCGACGTCATCATCGTGGCCCGCGGCGGCGGCTCGCTCGAAGACCTGTGGGCCTTTAATGAAGAGCCCGTCGCCCGCGCGATTGCTGCCTCACCCGTGCCGGTTGTGAGCGCCGTCGGGCATGAAACCGACTTCACCATTGCCGACTTTGTCGCCGACGTGCGCGCGCCGACCCCCTCTGCTGCAGCCGAGATCGTGGTGCCCGTGCAGGCCGAGCTCGAAAGCAGCCTGCGCGCCGTCGAATCGCGCCTTTCCCGCTGGATGGCCGCCCGGGTGCGCGAGCTCCGGGTCTCGGTCCATGACGCCCGCGCCGTGCTGGCCGACCCGCGCCTTGCGCTGGCAGGCTACCGCCGCCGCGTTGACGAGTCAGAGGAAGCCCTGCTCGATTCGGTCAGGGCGCCGCTCCAGCGCGCGCGCCGGCGCGCGGGTGATCTCGAGCGACGCCTGTGGTCGGAAAATCCCCGGGGAACCCTTCGAATGCAGCGCCAGAGAGTGGCCGCTCTCCACCGCGAGCTGCTGGCCGCTACCCATACGCGTCTTGCCACCGAGCGTGAGCGCGTGATCGCCCAAGGCGGCGTGCTGGAGGCGCTGAGCCCGCTCAAGGTGCTCTCGCGCGGTTACGCGGTGGCTGAGATTCCCGGCGGCGGCGTGCTCCGCGAGGCGTCCCAGGTCTCTGCCGGCGACGAAATCGAGCTGCGTCTGCAGCGCGGCCGCCTGCGCGCGAGCGTGAACTCGGTTCAGGAAGATTCCGAGCCCTGAAAGAAATGCAGCAAAACAGGTGCGAGAGAGCGATTCTCCGACTATGATCGCCCCCTCGCCCGCGAATTCGCGGGCGTGACGCACAAGGCCAATGACCCAGATTGAAGTCCACAACGCCTCCCACCTGCGCGACGGGGAGCTCGGCCCCGCCGCCATTGCCATCGGCAATTTCGACGGCGTGCATCTGGCACACCGCGTAATCTGCCGCCAGCTGGTGGAAAAGGCCGAGGAACTGGGCGTCCTGCCGATGGTCTACACCTTCCAGCCGCACCCCCGCAAAGTGCTGCAGGGACCCCAGGCGGTGTGCGTGCTGACGACCTTCGAGAAGAAGTGCGCCCTGCTGGCCGAGCTGGGTGTGAAGGTCGTGGTCTGGAGCGAGTTTACCCGCGAGTTTTCCGAGCAATCGCCCAGCGAGTTCATCTCCCGCATCCTTGTCGACAAGCTTCGCGCGCGGCACCTGTTCGTTGGCCACGACGCCCACTTCGCTCG
>JAGRBM010000118.1 GCA_020434085.1 Chrysiogenia bacterium
TCCGTTGCGCCGACTGCCACAGCCCCGACGCCGATCAGGAGCACATGGTGCTTCAGAGCTACGAGTCCATGTGCGCCACCTGCCACGACGCCGACCTGATGGGCGAGGGCAGGACCGAGGTCGGCGTCGCCTTCCTGCGCCTTCCCGGCGTGGACGTGATGAGCCTGAAACGCGCCGGCGTGGATGTGGGAGGCTGGCCCGCCGATGCCGACGAGGGCTTTGATGCCATGCCCTCGGTGTTTCTGGACGCGCTGATCTCGGCCGATCCCGAATACCCCGAGTTTGCTGACGATCAGGAACTCCTCTCCGAGCTCGACCTGAGCGATCTCTATGACGCGACCGACGAAGAAGCCCGGGCGGCAGGGCGCTACGTGCGCGCGGCGCGCAGGCTGATGAAGGAACTGGCCGAGCACGGGCAGGGGGCGTTGCTGCTTCGGCTGGAGCGGATCTACGACCCGGCACAGGTGGGATGGAGCCTCTTCGGGGCCAGCGACCGCGTCTCGGAAGCCGCGCTCATTGCCGCGTGGGATGAATGGTTCGGCGGCAAGGCCGCGATGGCGATGCCCGAGAAATGGGGGAGCAGCGGCGGTTGGCTCATCGATTCCAGGGATTTTGCCCTGCGGTATCTGCCCGAGGGCCACGCCGATGGATTCCTGCGTGCATGGCATGACCTGGCCGCCGGCGCCGACGATAAACGCTTATTGAACTTCTTCGTGAAGGGCGAGGAGCGCTGCACCACCTGTCACAGCGTCGATCTCAAAGAGGGCGGCGGCCTGCAGGTGAACTGGCGCGGCGAGGCGCAGACCGCCGCGCGCGAGTTCACGCGTTTCTCCCACAAGCCCCATCTGAAGGTCGTCGATAAGGGCTGCGCCGAGTGCCATCGCTACAACGAGGACGCCGCCTACATCCCGGCCTTCAAGCGCAGTTTCGACCCCGCGCAGTTTGCCAGTGAGTTCAAACCCCTGGAGCGCGAGGACTGCGCGAGCTGCCACAGCGCGGCAAAGGCCGGCAACGAATGCATCAAATGCCACCGCTACCACGTGGGTGAGTTCGAGCCCGTGATGCCCGAGCAGCAATAGCGCCCAACCACTGCCTGCGATCGCATGTCGTCCTATCCTCCCTGGTGGGGCGCCAGCCCTATTTTGGCTCTCTTTAGCCGTCTGAACGCACGTCCCCGCCCGGGGGCAAGGCTTCGGTATTGAAACCTCATTGATTCAGCTACTTAGCCCAAACCCCTCAAGTACCACTTGAAGGGTAGGGCCACTGAGCCCTCTTCAGCAATTCAACAAAAAGCCGCTAAACCCCCGTGATTCCAAGGGGAATTCCCTTGACAGCGGATGGGGTGAATTGGTAGCTTTGTCCCACAGAGTGGTAGAAAGTGGTTGAGTCGCCCATAGTTTGAACCACTTGGCAGTTCTCGGCTTGGGGTAAGCAGGGAAATTTTGGGGCGAGTTTTTAAGCAGGCACCGGCTGCGCAAACGAGGGCGCGTTCGGGGCCTTTGGCGTGAAGGGGAATCCAATTGTTCACCGGCGGTAGCGAGCATGTGCTGGACGCGAAAGGTCGCACCAGCATTCCTGCGAAGTTCCGAGACGTGCTCTCGGGATGCGCCGATGATCGCCTTGTACTCAGCATGGACCTGCAGGGTCAGTGCCTCGAAGTGCGCCCCTACGAAGACTGGAACGAACTGCTCGAACGCGTGCGCGCGTTGCCGGTAACCCATCCGGCGCGTCGCCACTTCGAGCGCGTGGTCGTCGGTCAGGCCGAGATTCTGAGCACCGACAAGCAGGGCCGCATCCTGGTCCCGCCCACCCTTCGCGAGAAGGTGGGCCTGGACAAGGCGGTCTACTTCGTCGGTCAGATCGACCGTTTTCAAATCTGGGATTCCGCGGCCTGGCAGAAAGCCCTGGCCGAGAGCGAGCGCTTCGGGGCGGACAA
>JAGRBM010000119.1 GCA_020434085.1 Chrysiogenia bacterium
AGAACTACCACACCCGCCTGCTCGCCGACGCCGTGCGCACGCTTGGCGTGGAGATGGTGAAGTATCCGCCCAAGTTCACGACCCGCGCGCTCCTGCACGTGCTGGTGCAGCTTCCCTACTACTTCTCGAACGTGCTGATTTTCTGCGCCGAGGCCTGCGGCATCGTCGTGTTCCGCGGCCTGCAGTACAAGGCCCGCGAGCTCTTCAAGGACGAACCCGAGGCGCTCGCGCGCATCGATTCGCTTTTCGACCAGATCATGGTGGATGAAGTCGGCCACCTGCGCTGGGTTCACAGCCAGATGGGGCAGATCCGCCTGAGCATCACCCGCACCATCCTGCCGTGGATCGCCCGCGCCTTCCTGCGCGACCTGCCCGATGTCTGCCGCCTGCTGGGCCGCGAGGAAATCCTGCGCCAGGTCGACGAAGTCGTCCGCACCGGCGTCGTCGAGATCGGCGATGGCCGCGTCCACCCCATCGACGTCCTCACCGGCCAGGCCAGCGCCAGCGACGAAGAAGTCGCCGAGCTCATGGCCTTCAAAGCCGTCGCGTAGGCGACGTTGCCGCTTTCATAAGAAGCCCGCGCCAAAGGCGCGGGCTTCTTTGTGTTTTCTCCTGGTGCTTGCAGCCCCATGCCCGGCGGGCGTAAACTGGAGCCCATGAACGAGATCGTCTTCGAGATCACCCAGGAAGCCGACGGCGGCTTCGTCGCCGAGTGCCTGAGCGAACCCATTTTCACCCAGGCCGATACCTGGGAAGAACTGCGCGAGGCCGTGCGCGACGCCGTGCGGGGGTATTACTTCGATAAGACGGTGCCGGAGAATGCATTTAAGTTTGCATTTTTGTAGTGGTGCCCTTTCGCATGACAAAGCCAGACATAGATAGCGAACTTCTACGCATCGTCGAAAGTGACCTCTCGTACATAGCAGCGTGCACAAAAGACGGCATTCTTAGCGATGACATGCTACGTCGCCTGAGCGTTCCGCTACGTCAGCTCTTCATTGACGACTACTTCATTCGCGCTTGGCGTACTCTTAGCCTTGAGCCCAAGCAACCGCGAATTGTCGGCATCTTTCTACAAACTGAGCATCTCACACCCAGCACCGTGGCATATGCAGCCGGCACCAAAATGCATGGCATCGTTGTTGGCATGATGTCCATCACTTATGGGCCTAGCTCAGGCGAGGACAAACCCACCCCGTCGCCACAATTCAATGACATGGAGCATGAGTTCACACTCTCTGATTACTTGCGCTCAACCGCAATCTACTATCACGGCACATGCATACAGCGACGCCAAATCATTCAATACATTGCAAACAAGAAAGGTGGAGCGCATCTCGACCACAAACGTGCCGAAGATGACCACGCATACAAAATTCTAGATGAAGGCCTACAAACGGTAATACTGAATAGAGATTCCGTATTCAGCTTGTTACTCTCGATTGGTCAGGCAATCTCAGAAGCGCCTGATACGAAACGCTTAATTAGCGAGATAAAAGCGTACCTCACCTCACGATAGTCACTCACGCGTCCACTGGCTCCGCTTCCTTGAGCAGCTTCCGCGGGGCCTCCGAGAAGGTGAAGCTCAGTGCGTCGTCCTTGAGGCCGACGTCCACTTGGCCGCCCTTTGCCAGCTCGCCGAAGAGAATTTCCTGCGAGAGCGGCTTGGCGATGTCGGATTCGATGAGCCGGCCGATGTTGCGGGCGCCGAAGACCGGGTCGAAGCCTTTCCTCGCAAGCCAGGCGCGCGCGTCCGGGCTCACCCGGATGGCGACGCCCTTGTCGCGAAGGCGCCCTTCGAGCTCGCCGACGACCTTGTCGACGATGCGCTCGACGATGGTCTGGTCGAGCGAGCTGAACTGGATCGTGCTGGTCAGCCGGTTGCGGAACTCGGGGCTGAGCGCCTGCTCGATGGCCTTCATGCTGCGGTCCTGCACGGGGTCCTGCTCGAAGCCGACGGCGCGCACCATGCTCTCGCGCGCGCCCAGATTGGTCGTCATGATGAGGATCACCTGACGAAAATCGCTCTTTCGCCCGTTGTTGTCGGTGAGCGTGGCGTAGTCCATCACCTGCAGCAGGATGTTGAACAGATCGGGGTGCGCCTTCTCGATCTCGTCGAGCAGCAGCACCGCGTGCGGGTTGCGGTGGATGGCCTCGGTGAGCTGGCCGCCCTGCTCATAGCCCACATAGCCCGGCGGCGAGCCGATGAGCCGCGAGACGGTGTGTTTCTCCATGTATTCGCTCATGTCGAAGCGGATGAATTCAACGCCCAGCCCGGCCGCGAGCTGGCGCGCCAGTTCGGTCTTTCCAACCCCGGTGGGTCCGGCGAACAGGAAGCTGCCGATGGGCTTTTGCGGATCGCCAAGCCCTGCCCGGGAGAGCTGAATCGCCGCGCAGACTTTTTCGACGGCGTTGTCCTGGCCGTAGATGAGCAGCTTCAAATCGCGCTCCAGGGTCTGGAGCTTCTTGCGGTCGTCGGTCTGCACCGTGCGCGGCGGAATCTTTGCCACGCGTGCAACCATGTTCTCGACGTCCTCGGTGGTGACGTCGGGCGTGCTCTCGCCCTCGTGGCGCAGCTTCACCTCGGCGCCCGTCTCATCCATCACGTCGATGGCCTTGTCGGGCAGAAACCGGTCGGTGATGTGCTTGGCCGAAAGGTCTACCGCCGTGCGGATGGAGTCAGGCGTGTAGCGCACGTGGTGGAATTCCTCGTAACGCGGCTGCAGGCCGCGCAGGATTGCCGCGGCGTCGTCGAGGCTGGGCTCTTCAACTTCCACCTTCTGGAAGCGCCGCGAGAGGGCATGGTCTTTCTCGAAGATGCCGCGATATTCCTTGTAGGTAGTCGTGCCGATGCAGGAGAGCTCACCGTTGGAGAGCGCGGGCTTCAGGAGGTTCGAGGCATCGAGCGTCCCGCCCGAGGCCGCGCCCGCACCAATGATCGTGTGGATCTCGTCGACGAAAAGCACGTTGCCGGGCCCGGAGGTAATCGCCTGAATGACGGCCTTGAGACGTTCTTCGAACTGGCCGCGGTATTTCGTGCCGGCCAGCAGCAGGCCCATGTCGAGGGCGTAGATGGTGAGATGCTTGAGCGAGGGATGCACCTTGCCCTCGTGGATGCGCTGGGCGAGGCCCTCCACGATGGCGGTCTTGCCGACGCCCGCATCCCCCACCAGCACCGGGTTGTTCTTGCGCCGGCGCGAGAGAATGTGGATGACGCGCTCGAGTTCTTTCTCGCGCCCGATGATGGGATCGAGCTTGCCGGCAGCGGCTTTTTCGCTGAGGTTCGTGCAGAAGGCTTCGAGCGGATCGCCGCGGCTCTCGCCGAAGGCATCGTCTTCGTCGCCGCCGGGCATGGGCTCGATGTCGGCCCGCCCGCCCGGCGACTTCGTTACGCCGTGGGAGATGTAGCGAACCACGTCGAGGCGCGAGATTTCCTGCTTGGCCAGGAAGAAGACGGCATGGGATTCTTCTTCGCGAAAGAGCGCGACGAGCACGTTGCCGCCGTCCATCTCCGTGCGCTCGGCGCCCGCCACGTGGGAGGCCGCCAGTTGCAGCACGAACTGGAACCCGATCGTGTATTGCGGGTCGGGCTGGGGATCGGCGTCGATGGCGGGGATGGATTCTTCCAAAAATTCTTCGAGATCGCGGCGCAGCTCGCGCAGGTCCACGCCCAGCGCGCCGAGAATTCCGCCGGCCACCTTGTCTTCGGTCAGCGCAAGCAGCAGGTGCTCGAGCGTTACGAACTCGTGGCGGCGCGCCCTGGCTTCGGTGTAGGCCCGCTCGAGTGTTTTTTCCAGCTCTTCGGTAATTCGCATCAGTCCTGCTCTTCGACTTCCATGGTGCATTCGAGCGGGTG
>JAGRBM010000120.1 GCA_020434085.1 Chrysiogenia bacterium
AGACGTCGGCGGGGCGGGGCTCTCGCCGCTTGCCAAGGCGCTGGTGCTCGAAGCGCTCGCACGCGGCGATGCGGCCTCCGCCATCGCGCTCGACGGGATCGGGCCGGCGCTCTATCCGTTGATGGAGTTCGGGGGTCCCGAAGCGCGTGCGCTCGTGAAGAAGCTGCTTGCCAACCCGGCCGCGCGCGGCTGGGTCATTGTGGACAACGAGGAAAATCATTTTGAAATCAGTGAGGGCCGCGTTCGGGGAGAATGGCCCTGGCTGCCGGCCGAATCACTCGATGTGCTTGTTATCATCAAGGACGGCGCTGCGTTTGTGATCACCGAGGGCATGAGCTTCGAGCACACCAAGCCGGCAGCACTTCATGCGGCGGGCGCGTCCGGCATGCGCGTCGATGCACCGGTCGCGCTTGCGCTCAGGGCCGACAACAAGGCACTCGCCCGGACGCTGGCACGCCTTCGCGTCTACGCGAGCGGGCTGCTTGTCGGAATCGCGGGCGCTTCACTCGATTACGCCATTTCCTACACGCAGGAGCGCGTGGCCTTTGGGCGACCAATTGCTCACCACCAGGGTCTCGCGTTTCTGATTGCCGAGCTTGCCCACCGCATCGACGGCGCGCGCCTGGCGCTCTGGCGCGCCTGCTGGGCGCTCCAGCAGGAGGGCGATCCCACCGAAGCCGCGGCCGCTGCTCATCTGGAGGCCATCGACATTGGCCTCGAAATGGGAGAGCAGGGCGTGCAGCTTCTTGGTGGCCATGGCTACGTCACCGATCACCCGGTTGAAAAATGGATGCGTGAGGGTCGGACGCTCTCGCTTCTCTGGGGCGGCCGCAATGGCGCGCTCGATGCCGCGACGGCGCAGCTCTTCGATGTCTCGGCGCGCGTCGGGTTCAGTCTGCCGCGGTGGGGAGGGGCGTGATGGAGTTCGCACTCGACCAGCGCAGCAAGGGAATGCTCCGGATGCTCGCCGGAATCGGTGAGAGCATGTTCCGCCCGCTTGGAATGGAATACGACCGCAAGGGCGAGGCCATTCCGCCCGATCACCCATTCTTCCAGAATGTCATCGACATGGGACTGGTACGTCCCTTCGCGCTGGAGAAAGCGGACAGCGAGAAGGAAGAACGCCGCGGCCCCAAGACCGGCGGCCGGATGGCCGTGCTCTTCGCCGAGGAAGCCTCTTACTGGGATCGCGGCGTGACGGTGACCTTCCCGGGACCGGGACTTGGCGGCCCGCCGATTCTCAAGATGGGCACGCCCGAACAACGCGAGAGATTTCTCGGGCCCTTCGCGGACAAGAAGCCGCGCTGGGGATGTTTCGGCATGACCGAACCGGGCGCAGGCAGCGACGTGGCGCGCATCGCCACCACGTGCCGCAAGGACGGTGATCATTACGTGCTCAATGGGGCGAAGACCTTCATCTCGAATGCAGACCGCGCCGACTGGACCATCATCTTTGCAACCATCGACAAGGACGCCGGCCGCGCCGGGCACCGCGCCTTCGTGGTGGAACGCGGCACACCCGGATTCGAGATCGTGCGGCCCGAGGCGAAGATGGGCCTGAAACCATACCAGAGCTGCGCGCTGACGCTGGATGAGTGCCGGGTTCCTGTCGAGAATCTGCTGGGCGGCGAGGCCTACTACGAACAGAACACCGGCTTCAAGGGCGCCATGGCCGCGTTCAATTCCTCGCGCGCGCTGGTTGCCGTCATGGCCATCGGCGTGGGGCGAGCGGCCTTCGATTACGCCCGTAAATTCATGAAGGACAACTACGAGCTATCGCGCCCGATTCCCCGTTACCGGCGGATGCAGGAAGAACTGATGAACATCAAGCGCAAGCTCGATACCGGGCGCCTGCTGGCCTGGCGTGGGGCGTGGCTCCTTGATGCGGAGAAACACAACGCGCTCGAAGCTTCCATGGCCAAGGCCTACTGCCCGCCCGTCGCCCTCGAGGCCTGCCGGAAGGCGGTAGAGATCCTGGGCGATGCGGGCGTTCGCAACGATCACTACGTCGAAAAGCTCTACCGGGACGTCAAGGCGATGGACATCGTCGAAGGCACGCAGCAGATCCAGCGTACGGTCATCGCGCGGCGGCTGGTGAACCTGCCCTCCTATGACGGGCGTTGAAGGAGAAAGAACATGGCAACAACAGGACGCGCCGCAGTCTTCGACAAGGTGGGAGAGCCCATGGAGATCCGCGAGTACGAGGTTGCAGATCCAAAGCCGGGGCACACGCTCATCAAGCTGAGCATGTCGAACATCTGCGGCTCGGACCTGCACATGTGGCGCGGCGAGACGCCGCCCATCGGGCGTGGCGGGATGCCGGTGATTCTCGGGCACGAGATGACCGGCATGGTGGCCAAACTCGGTGAGGGCGTGAAGAAAGACGCGCTGGGCAAGCCGCTCAAGGAGGGTGACCGCGTTGTCTATTCCTACTACAGCTCCTGCGGCCACTGCCTGGCCTGCCTGCGCGGTCATGAGAACGAGTGCCAGATGTCGCTCATGTCGGTCGTGCGACCGGTCACGCAGGCCCCGCACTTCTTCGGCGGCTTTGCCGACTACTACTACGCCACGCCCAAACAGAAAATTCTCAAGGTCCCGGATGAGCTTTCCGACGAGGCCGTAGCGGGCCTCAACTGCGCGCTCTCGCAGGTGATCTACGGCCTGCTGCAGGCGGACCTGCGCTTCGGTGAAACGGTGGTCATCCAGGGACTCGGCGGCCTGGGACAGTACGCGACCTGCGTCGCGCGGGAGATGGGCGCCTCCAAGGTAATCGTCATCGACGGCGTCGATGACCGCCTGGAGATGGCGCGCAAGCTGGGCGCTGATGAGGTCATCGACATTCGGGAGATCGAGGACGGCAAGGCGCGTGTGCGCAAGGTGATGAGCCTGACAGAGGGGTGGGGCGCTGACCTCGTTGTAGAAGTCGTTGGCCGGCCCGAG
>JAGRBM010000121.1 GCA_020434085.1 Chrysiogenia bacterium
ACTTCCGCGCTGGAGCACGCGAGCGCGTCGCTGGAACGCGCCATGAAAAACGCGCGACCCGTCGGCGCCGCCGGCGTCCGGCAGCTCCGCCCGGTTGCCGGATAGGCCCCACAACCAATCAGCACTTCAAACACCTGTCATTCTGAGCGCAGCGAAGAATCGGCCGGGGTTGGCGTGAACGCGATTCTTCGGGCCGCTTTGCGCCCCTCAGAATGACAACCACGTGGAAGGAAGAAAGCCTCGGTGGCGGATCAGGATTCGAGTTTGTCGAGGATGGGCTGAAGCTCGCCCAGGCTGGCGTAGGAAATGGTCAGCTTGCCCGCGCCTTTCTTGTTGTGGGCGATGCGAATCTTCACGCCGAGGTTGCGTTCCAGGCGACGAGTCAGCGCGGCGACATCGGGATCGACGGCGGCAGTCTTTTTCTCGGTCGTCTTGGGCTTGCGACGCAGCGCCCCCCCGCTGGCCAGCTCTTTGGCGAGCTTTTCGGCCTCGCGCACGGACAGGCCGTTCTTGATCACCTGCTCGCGCAGTTCGAGCATCAGTTCCACATCTTCGAGCGAGAGCATCGCCTTGGCGTGACCGGTGGTGAGCCGCCCCTGAATAAGATCGTCCTGCGCCTTCTTGGGAAGCTTGAGCAGGCGCAGAGTGTTCGCAACGCTGGAGCGATCGCGGCCGATGCGTTTGGCCAGTTGTTCCTGGGTGTAGGCGTGGTCTTCGATGAGCGACTGGTAACCCAGCGCCAGTTCGATCGGGTTGAGGTCGTCGCGCTGAAGATTCTCGACGAGCGCCAGTTCCATCACTTCGCGATCCCCGGCGGCTCGCACCGTGACGGGAACTTCCTTGAGCCCGGCCTTCTTCGACGCCCGGAAGCGGCGCTCTCCGGCAATGAGCTCATACCCGCCCTGGGGGCGGCGCCGCACCAGCAGGGGCTGAATCACGCCCTGCTCCTTGATGGAGGCGGCGAGCTCTGCAATGCGCGTCTCGTCGAAGTGCGTGCGCGGCTGATCGGGGTTGGGGTAAATGTCTTTGAGCGCGACCCGGAATCCGGCGGCGTCGGCCTCCGGCGCGGGGGCCGATGCACTCTCCGGTGCTTCGGATTTCTGGGGAATGAGCGCGCCAAGGCCCTTGCCCAGCGCCTTTCGCTTCTTCGGCGTTGCCATCAGGACGCTCCCGTCATGGTCTCACCGGTGCGGGCCAGGAACTCGCGCGTCAGTGCGAGATAGCTCTCCGCGCCGCGCGAGGAAATATCGTAGAGAATGATCGGCTTGCCGTGAGAGGGCGCTTCGGAGAGCCGCACGTTGCGCGGGATCATCGCCTCGTAGACCTTGGCACCGAAATGTTCGCGCGCCTCCTCGACCACCTGGTGGGAGAGGTTGTTGCGGCTGTCGGCCATGGTCAGCAGGATTCCATCGAGTTCGAGTTCGGGGTTGAGGTGCTTGCGCACCAGCTCAATCGTTCCCATGAGCTGGGAGAGCCCCTCCAGCGCGTAGTACTCGCACTGGAGCGGAATGAGCACCGCATCGGCGGCAGTGAGTGCGTTTAGCGTGAGCAGGCCCAGCGAGGGCGGGCAGTCGAGCAAAATGAATTCGTAGTTCTCGCGTACCGCTTCAAGCGCGTCACGCAGCTTCGTTTCGCGGGCCATCTGAGAGACGAGTTCCACCTCGGCGCCGGCCAGGTCGCGCGTGGCGGGTAGCACATCGAGGCACGAGAGCTCGGTCTGGACGATCGCCTCAGCGGCGGTGCAGTCGCCCATCAGCACCCGGTAGGTGTTGTGCTCGTGATCGCCTGCGAGCCCCACGCCGGAGGTGGAGTTCGACTGCGGGTCGCAGTCCACCAGCAAGGTCCGGTGCTCGGCCGCGGCCAGACAGCCGGCCAGATTGACCGATGTCGTGGTCTTGCCCACGCCGCCCTTTTGATTGGCTATGGCGAGAATTCGTCCCAATTCCCAATCTCCCACCGAGAGAAGTGCCCGGCGACAGGACGCCTGAGCGCCCGTCGTTCCCACCCGGGGCGCAGCAGCTTAGCACAGGAATTTTTGCGGAGAGAAAGGGCTTTTTCGGCCCAATCGGGCCTGAAATATGCCGGCAGCCCCGGCTATTTCCGGCTTCGGTATCGCAGCGTGTCGCCCCAGAGCCGGGCCACACCGGTTTCGATGATTCGCGGCTCCAGCGGCCAGCCCAGCTCGGTCAGGTAGATCTCCCCGTTGCGCCAGCGGGTGCCGACATCGCAGCCACGCCGGATCCACCCCTGCTCTCTTCGGGGAGCCTGATCGATGATGTCGGGAAGCAGCCTCTCGGCCAAGGGCCCGTTGCGCATGGACCCCTCACAAACGACCAGCCCCAGGCCGACCCAGTAGGCTTCATGGTACACGGGAGGGATGTCGCCGACCTGACCAAGAATCTGGCCGCGAAAATCGCCCATGTCCGCGGTCACGATCTGGGACATTGGCGAGAGCATCACCAGCGTCCGCTGGTATTCATCGGGCGCTTTGGAAATCTTGCTGTACTTGCCCGGCGCGTAGAAGTGCGGCAGCACTTCGTCGGTGCTTCTACCGGCAATTGAATCCAGCCGAATCTTTGCCGTCACCCCGAATGCTTTCCAGTTGAGCGCACCGAACAGGGCGATCACGCAGGCGCAGATGGTAACGAGATACCAGCCCTGAAAAGCCTGCAAAACCTTGCGCGAGATGCCCCGGTTGTCGAGCCATTCGATTCCGACGGCAAGGAACGCCGCCCAGAACGGCCAGGCGCTCGAGAGTTGGCGAAAGCGAATGATGTCGCTGTCGGGCCTTACCCCCAGTTCGAAATGGGAATTCATGGGAAGCCAGAGCAGAAAGACCACCGAAGCAAAGAGCAGGCTGCTCCACTTGGGAAATTCTCCGAAAGCGCGCGACCTGAAACCCCGGTAGATCAGGTAGTAACAGATCGCGGCCAGCGGATAGCCGGAGTACGGGATTCCCCGGATTTCCAGGAAATTGGGGAAACCGTACCACAACAAATGGAGCAGCTTGGGCGGCGTTGCGGGCAGGTCGTGAAAAACCGCCTCCGAGGGGTAAATCTGCGCGAGCAGCATGGGCAGCATGATCGCCGAGCCGATGGCGCCCCCGGCGATCAGCGGCAGCATGAGGCGCCGCTGGCCGCGCCGCCAGAGCCCCACCGCCGTAAGAATACACATGGCCAATACGCCCGGGAACATGGTCGGCATGAACGCGGTGACGATCGCAATCACACCCGAGAGAGCGGCAGCGCGCCTCAGCGAAATCGTCTCGGCATTCTTGAGAAAGTAGTGCTGCACATACAGCACGATGCCGAAGGGAAGGAACATCTCCGTGTAGGTACCCGAGGCGGCCAGATACATCTCGGCCATTACCGGGAGCCCGAACGTGAGCAGTCCGATGGTGAAAAAGCGCTCGCGCTCCCCATCGATAGCCCGGTAGATCAGCCACAAACCAATCAGGTTCCAGGCAAAGGATGCAAGTTGAAGCGCGAGCAGGTTGATTCCGAACAGCGCAAAAAACGGGATACAGAAAAAATACAGCGGCATGATGCCGGTGGCGATCAACCACCAGGGCATGCTGAGCAGTTTCGAGAGACTCGCCGCATCCCACATGGAAGCCATGCGGTAGTAGACGATCATCCCCTCAAGTCCCTGGATGGGGATATCGACCGTCGCGCTTCGCCAGATTCCGTAGAAACAATACAGCCCCAGGCAGCCCCACAGGGCCCTGCGCCAGAAAATCGTGTTGTCGCGGCTCAAGTCCACTGCGTTTCCTCGTTTCGGCTGCGCGCGATCATGCTCCCGTCTTTCAACGACCGACTATTCCCTCGACCAGCCATGCGGCGCATGGGGCCAGATAGGCGATCTTGATCCGGCGACGCCACTGCAGCGGGTCGCCGGGTCCCGCGATGCTGAAGACCGCCGCAAGCGCGAACAGGATGCCCGATGCAATGCCCAGCAGTCCCTGCCGCCATGCCAGTGCAGCAACCACACAGGTTGCGGCGCCGAGGACCTGCACGCTACGCCGCGTAGCAAGCTCGCCCAGCCAGATGGCCGTGCTCCGACGACCGGCACTGAGATCCTCCGCACGGTCACCGAGTTCGTGCACCAATTGGCTCTGCAGTGAAGGCAGTGCGAGCACGCCCAGCACCCACAGGTCGCCAGGGTCCGCCGCGGGCATCCGGCCGGCGCCGATCCAGTAAAGCGGCACGAACAGGGCGATATTAGCCAATGAGACAACGCCGGCCACACGTTTGAGGCCCCATCCGGGAAGCGAATACACCACTCCCAACGTGACCATCCCCAGCGTCAGCCAGCGCACCGAGGGGATCAGGACAAAACTCAGCGGCACGGGCGCAAGCAGTAGCGCAAGGGAAAGCACTCCCGCCAAGCGCGGCGAGACAGCCGAGCCGCGAATCGGATTCTTCGCTGCGTCATCGGTGCGCCAGTCACACACCCCGTTGAAGCCGTAACCGCCCGCCAGATAAAGCGCCGACCACAACAAGGTCAGCCACGGCGCCGGGGCTCCGGACGAGCCGGACCAGCCCAGCAATGTCAGCCCCAGATACGGAAGCCAGTCCGCCGGGCGCAGCAGCGCAAGCAGCCAACTGCCGCGCGCCTCTTTGTTCTGTGTCGTCACGTCGGGGAGTTTACTACCAGGAAAGGGCGGACCGCACCTGTTTCCAAAGCGTAGAGGGAGAAAGTCGAAACAAATTATTCATTTCGTTGTAGGGAACGATGTAGCAACCCGGGCAGGAATCGGCGCAGCTTCGGCATTCACGAAAGGCATTGACGTAGCCAAGTTCCTTGCCGCTGGGATGCGCTCCGGGTTCGGGGTGATAGACGAAGTGGCAGGGAAACACGGCGCCTGCCGGATCGATGTAGCAGAAGTATTTTCCGGCCGCCCAGCACAGGTCGCCCCCCTCCCCTTCGGGATAGTGGAGCATGTGCTCGACCGAGGTCTTCGAGGAAAGCAGGTTGCGGCCCTCTTTGAGCGCGCCGGCCAGAAATTCGCCCACCTCGTGGAATTTCGCCGCCTCCGGGGCCAGCGAAGGCGCCTCCGGCGAGGCCAGGCTAGCATTGGAGGCCGGTTGAAAACCGGCTTCAAAGCCCATTTCGTCGGCCAGATCCAGAATTCCAGGAACCTCATCGAGATTCCGGGGCGTGAGCACCGTCAGGGTCTTCACCTGCTTGCCCGCCGAGAGGGCCAGCTCGATCCCGCGAATCGCCTTCTCGAAGTTTCCCCTGGAGCGCCGCTGGGCGTCATGAATTTCCGCGTTGGCGCCGTCGAGGCTGGTTGTGTAGATGTCGAGCCCGTCGAGCTCGTCGATTCGCTCGGGCACCAGAATGCCGTTACTGCAAAGCGTGGTCGTCGCGCCCGTGCGCTTGGCATGGCGCAGCAGCTCCGGCGCATCCTCGCGCAGCAGGGCTTCGCCGCCGGTAAAGCCGAAGCGAATTGTTCCTGCGCGCGTGAACTCGTCGATCGCGCCCTTCCACTCCTCGGTGGTCATTTCTTCGGTCAGGTTCCCTGGAAAATTGCAGTATTCGCAATGCAGGTTGCAGCGATGAGTCAGCACGCAACCAACCGATACCGGCGCGGGCATGCCTGCCAGGTATTTCACGCCGGAGATTGCGAGGGCCCGGTAGTTCACGTCACACCCCGCTTACCGCCGCCGGCAGGTCCGTGTGCGTCATCGATGCCAGCACGTCTCTGTAAGAAACATGCGGCTCGAAGAACTCGGGCGGAACGCCCCACACCTGCTCACGGTGTCCGGCCAGCTTTCGGCGGTGCCAGTAGCGGTAGAGCGAGCCAAAAAACAGCTCGGCGACGATGCGCGCGCGCGTCGGGCTCTTCAGGCACTGCCAGGCCACGCCCGCCATGTAAGCGGGATTAAAGAAGTAG
Organism: Chrysiogenia bacterium; assembly: GCA_020434085.1. Taxonomy (NCBI): domain Bacteria; kingdom Pseudomonadati; phylum Chrysiogenota; class Chrysiogenia; species Chrysiogenia bacterium. The sequence goes on from JAGRBM010000121.1 coordinate 5,900, forward strand.
CGATTCCGATAATGACTCGCCAGAGAGCGCAGCTCTTCGAGTGGAATTCCCGGCACTTCAATCGCGGGCTCATTGACATTGAAATAATTGGGGTCATCGGTCAGCAGCAGGCCGTTGCGTTCGACTTCTTCGCGCAGCAGCGTGCTGCCGAACGGTGTTGCGTAGAGCACCGAGAGAAAATCCATCGGAAGTGTGCGGAGCCACTCAAAGGCCGAATCGAGCTGCGCGCGCGTATCCCAGGGGAAGCCGATAATCCAGCTCCCGTGGGTGGTCACCCCCGCCTTGCGGAAGGTCGCGAAGGCCTCCTCGGCCTGTTCGCGCTTGTACCACTTCTTGATCTTTTCCTGCTGCTCTTCACTGGTGGCCTCGATGCCCATGAACACGTAGCGGGAGCCGCCGCGATGCATGGCTTCGACCAGTTCGGGGGTGACGTCATCCACGCGCGCGAAGCTGCCCCACTTGAGCTTCTTCGGCAGGCCGCGGCTGGCCATTTCCTCGCAGATTTCCATCACCCAGTTTTTGCGAACGGTGAATTCTTCATCGCGGAAGATCAGCGTGTTGAACTTGTAGCGGGCCACGAGCTCTTCAATTTCATCGACGACATCAGTGGGGGTGCGCTTGCTCCAGACATTGGACCAGATGGCCGGCGTCTGGCAGAAGGTGCAGGTGTACGGGCAGCCGCGCGAGGCCTGCACCGAGAGGGTGCGCATCCGCGTCACGGGTTCGCAAAAGAGCATCGGGAACTTGTAGTCCTCGATGGGAAGGCCTTCGCGCACCGGACGCGGCAGTTCCGCCAGTTTCCGGATGCGCTTGCGGGGCGGGTTGACCCGTACCTCGTCACCGTCGAGCCAGACCAGCCCCTCAATCTCCGCCGGGGAATGGATCTTCCCCTCAAGGTATTCGAGGAGCTCAAGCATCGTTTCCTCGCCCTCGCCTTTCACGAGAAAATCGATGGCGGGGTCGCGCACGACCGTGGGTTCGCCCGAGACGTGCCAGCCGCCGAAGACGGTGATGCAGCCGTAACGGCTCTTGACCGCGCGGGCGATTTCGCGCCCGTTCTTGAAGTTCTCGGTCATCGCCGTGAGCCCCACCAGGTCGGGCTCGAATTCGTCGAGCTCGGCAAACAGGCCCGCGGTATCGGCCGTGTAAACGCTGAGCAGGTCGCGGATCTGCACCTCGTGACCGGCATTGCGGCAAACAGCGGCGATGTAGGAGAGCCCGAGGGGCTCCAGCCATGGCAGGGAATCGTCGCAGTTGCTGGGGGGACTGATCAGAAAGATCTTCATACCGCTACCTCCCGGGGCATGGGTGCGGGCCCGGCGCTCAAAGGCCGGGCGTAGCGCTCGGGCACTTCGAATTGCCCGGCGGTTCGTCGCGCGTCGGGGGAAATTGTGCTGAGTAGCCGCGCTGCAATGATGCGGTCGTAGGCCAGCTCGGCAACGATGCGAATGCGCGAGGGATGGCGCAGCATGGTGCCCGCCACATGGGCCAGGTGCCGGGGCCGCAGATAGAAGCGCCGCCGGTAGCCGATGGGCAGGGTCTTCAATGTCTCAAGCGGAATGTGCGGCGTGCGGATGACCGGTTCGTGGAGTGTGAAGTGCTCCGGGTCACGCGTCAGGAATAGGTCATGCTTCTCGACGTAGTCGTAGAGCTCGGTGCTGTGAAAAGGCGTGGCGAAACAGATCGCCAGCGAGTCCATCTGAAGCGTGAGGAGCCACTCGAAGGCCGCGTCCAATGATTCGATCGTGTCCCAGGGAAACCCGACGATCCAGCTTCCCTGCGCGAAGACTCCGTATTTGCGATAGAGCCGGAAGGCCTCTTCAGCCTCCGAATTCTTGTAATACTTCTTGGTCTGGTCGCGCTCCGTATCGTTGGAAGCTTCAACGCCCATCAATACATAGGTGCAACCCGCCCGCGCCATGGACGCGACAAGTTCCTCGGAAGCATCGTCCACCCGCGCAAAGGCGCCCCAGGTCAGTTTCTTGTTGAGCCCGCGCGCCACCAGTTCGTCGCAAATTTCCATCACCCAGGAACCGCGCACGGTGAATTCCTCGTCGCGGAAGACGAAGGTGTTGATCTGGTGATTGTCCACCAGCTCCTGGATCTCATCGACAACCGATGCGGGCGTGCGCTTACTCCAGATGTTCGACCAGACCGCGGGCGTCTGGCAGAACACACAGGTATACGGACAGCCGCGCGATGCCTGAATCGAGAGCGTGCGCATCCGCGAGATGGGCTGGGAGTTGAGCATCAGATACTTGTAGCGATCGAGCGGCAGGCCCGTGCGGACGGGTCGCGGCAGGCGCTCAAGCTTGCGGATGCGCTTTCGCTTCGGCGTCGCCTGCACGCCCGCACTGGAATTCCAGGCAATACCCTCGATCTCTTCGAGCGGCGGCGAACCGGTCTGCAGATGATCGAGCAGTTCGAGAACCGTGTCCTCGCCCTCGCCGCAAACGGCATAGTCGATCACCGGGTCTTCAACGGCGGCCGGGTTTCCTGAGACATGCCAGCCACCGAAGATCACGGTGCAGCCGTAGCGGGACTTGATGGAGCGGGCCAGACGAAGACCGTTGGCAAAGTTCTCGGTCATTGCCGTCATGCCCAGCAGGTCGGGCCGGAATTCGTCGAGATCGCGAAAGAGTGCGTCCAGATCCTCGGGGGTAGAGTACGAAAGATCACGGATGAGCACTTCGTGCCCGACCTGCTCACACGCGCCGGCGATGTAGCAGATACCCAGCGGCTCCACCCACGGGTAAGGGTCGCTGTAATTGCTGGGCGGATTGATCAGTGCGATCTTCATCTCAAATCCGGCTCGGGCCTTTGCCCGGCAAGCTCCGCCGACTTTCGGCGGGCATCGGGAATTGCGCGGAGGGTGCGAAATTCAAATCAAACGCTTGTTTGGTAATTTTACCCGGTTTGCTTCTCATAGAACAATCGCTGCCCCTCGCCTTTCGCACCGCTCAGGCGCTGAT
>JAGRBM010000122.1 GCA_020434085.1 Chrysiogenia bacterium
GCCCTGCTTGATTCAGGGGGCGAGTAGACCTCGCCCCTACAAATTCTGTAATTTGCGCATTTCCAATCCGACAAGATGATCGGCCCGCTTGGTAGGCTCGGGGATGCGCGTGCGATTGGCCAGGCGCAGTACCCACTTCTCAGCTTCAGCCAGCGTGATGTTGTGTCCCACCGAGACGAAGAGCGGGCGCACCCCGTCGCGGGTGCGCAGGACGCGGCCGAGAGTCTCTCCCCTGTAGTTGAGTGCCACGCTGGAGCCGCGCCGGGCGGCGGGTTCGCGGTGCTCCCCGCACAGGCGGCTCTTGGCGCAGCCGATGGTGGGAAGGCCCGTGAGCAGTCCCAGATGCGATGCCAGCCCCAGGCCGCGCGGGTGGGCGAGGCCCTGCCCGTCGCAGACCATCAGGTCGACGCGGGTGCGCACTTTTTCGAGCGCGAGCGCCAGCGGCGGGATCTCGCGAAACGAGAGATAGCCCGGCACGTAGGGGAACGGAGTTTCCCCGGCGGCGACCTGGGTCTCGATGGTCTCGAGACTCGGCCAGCGGAGCACCACCACGCCCGCGACGAAAAGTCCCGAGGGGCGGTGGTAGGAGACGTCCGTGCCCGCGATGTGGCGGACTTCTTTGGTCAGCGGTGTTTGTCGAACCCTACGGGCCAGGCGCTCCTGCACCTGCCGCGCCTGGGCAATGCTGAGGTCCCACTCGTGGAGCTGCTTGAGTTTCATTGGGTTGGGCGCGTGCGCGGATCGAGTTCGTCGCGGAGCCAGTCGCCCAGCAGGTTGAACGAGAGCGCGGTGGCAAAGATCGCGAGGCTCGGGAAGAGCAGCAGGTGAGGATAAGTGCGAAGCCCCTGCCAGCCCTCGCGTGCGAGCGTTCCCCAGCTCGTGCCCCACGCGCTGTAGGGATCGTTGATCCCCAGGCCGATAAAAGAGATCACCGACTCGGTCAGGATCGCCAGCGGAATGGAGAGCGTCGTCGCGACGAGCAGCGGGCTAAGTAAATTGGGAAGCACGTAGCGAATGAGCCGCCGCCAGAAACCAACGCCCAGCGCGAGGGAGGACTCGTAGTATTGCTGCACCCGGATGCGCAGCACCTCGCCGCGCACGATGCGGGCAATGCGCGTCCAGCCCACCATTGCCAGCGCCATGGCGAGCGAGAGCGGCCCGCGTCCGAAGATGAGCGAGAGCAGCACGATGAGCAGCAGCTCGGGCAGGCCGTAGACGGCGTCGACGACGCGCATGAGCGCGCCCTCCGTGCGTTTGCCTGCAAGCCCGGCCAGGGCGCCGTAGAAGAAGCCGATGACCGAGGAGCCCAGCGCCGCCGTGACGCCGATGAGCACTGAGACCCGCGTTCCATAGAGCACCCGCGAGAGAAGGTCGCGACCCAGACGGTCGGTCCCGAAGAGATGCCCCCCATCCGGCGGCAGCAGAATCGCATCGGGATAGAGGCCACCATAGGAATAGGGGGCGAGCCACTCGGCAAAGAGCGCGACAAAGAGTGCCAGCGCGATGAAGCACGCGCTCGCAAGAGCGATCGGGTTCTTTTTCAGGCGCGCAATCATGCGCTCTCTCCGCCCTGCTCACCAACGCGCACGCGCGGATCGACGAGTGCGTAGAGCAGGTCCACGATGAGGTTCGCTCCCACGATGACGGCGGTGTAGAGCACCGTGATGCCCAGGATCACCGTGTAATCGCGGTCGGTCACGCTGGTGACAAAGAAGCGCCCCATGCCGGGAATGCCGAAGATCAGCTCGACGATGAACGAGCCCGTCACCAGCGCGGCCAGCAGGGGGCCCAGCACCGTGATGACGGTGTAGAGGGCGCCCGGGATGGCGTGGCGCACGACGACCGCGAGCTCGGTGAGGCCCTTGGCCCGCGCGGTGCGCACGAAGGGCTCGGAAAGGGTATCGAGCAGCGAGCTGCGTGAGAGCCGCGCAATGTAGGCCGCCGGCGCCGCTGCCAGGGTGAGCGAGGGCAGGATCGTGTGGAGCGGTCCCTCCCACCTGGCAGGCGGCAGCACCGGCCACTGGAAGGCAAAGAGGTAGATCAGGATGCCGCCCACCACGAAGCTCGGCAGGGCGATGCCCACGGTAACCAGCGCCTGGAGGGCCTGGTCGCCCGTACCGGCCCGGCCGCGCTCGGCCCTTCGCCAGGCGCTCACAAAGCCGACGCCAAGTCCCAGCACGAGTGCAATGGCGAAGGCCTGCAGTCCAAGGTGCAGGCTGACCGGGCCCACCTGCGCGAGAACTTCGCGGACGCTGCGCTCGCGAAATTTCATGGAATTTCCAAAATCGAGAGTCGGCACGCCGATGAGCACGCGGCCGAGCTGCACGGGAAGCGGGTCATCGAGCCCGTAGCGGGCATTGAGGTTTTCGAGCACCTGCGGGGGCAGGTCTTTTTCCGAGGTGAAAGGCCCGCCGGGCACCAGGCGCAGCAGGCCGAAGGTCACCGCCGCCACCGCGAGGATGACGATCGCGCCCGAGAGCGCGCGGCGTGCCAGGTAGGCGCTCACGGCATCTTCTCCTCGATGAGCCGGACCCTGTAGAGCGGCAGGCGGGCCATGGCGCTCAGGTGAAAACCCTCGGCCCAGGGCTGGGCGATGGTGTTTTCCGTGACATTGAAGAGCGGGATGATCGCGGCGTCGTCTTCGAGCAGGATGCGCTGGAGCTCATCGTACATGTCCCGGCGCTTTTGCGGGTCGAGCTCGCGCGCGGCCTGCTCGACCAGGGCGTCGTAGCGGGCGTTCTTCCAACGGCCCTTGTTGTTGCCGCTGTAGGAAGTGAAGAGGTTCATGAAGTTGTCGGGGTCGGGGTAGTCCGCGCCCCAGCCCATGCGAAACATCTGGGGCGGATCGTTCTGGAGCTTGTCGAGAAAAACCTTCCACTCCATGTTGGCGATGGATACCTCGACGCCAAGGTTCTCGCGCCACTGTGCCTGCAAGGCCTGGGCGATGAGCGCGTGGTGCTCGGCCGTGTTGAACATGGCGGTCACCGTGGGGAAACCCTTTCCGCCGGGATAGCCGGCCTCGGCCAGAAGCGCGCGCGCCTTGTCGGGGTCGAACTTGAGCCCGATGTCCTCGTTGAAGGCGAACATCCCCTTGGGAATCCAGCTCGAAGTGGGCCACTCGCTGCCGCGCAGGATTTTGGGAAAGATGCTGCGGTCGATCGCATGGGCGAAGGCCCGGCGCACGCGCACGTCGTCAAAGGGCGGCCGGCTGACATTGATGCCGTAGTAGTAACCGCGGAGCTGGGGGACGCGCTCGAAACGCGGATCGTTTTCGTACTGCGGAATGTCGAGGGGGTCGAGCGAGTGATTGTCCATGACGTCGAGCTCGCCCCGGTCGTAGAGCGTCATGGCGGTCGTCTTTTCGGGAATCATCAGGAGCCGCGCGCGCGGCGTGGGCGCCGCCGGGCCGAAGTAGTGGGGGTTGGCGCCAAACTCCATGACGCTCTCGTGATCCCAGCGCGTGAGTACGTAGGGCCCGTTGGAGATGAGCTTGCCGGGCTCGGTCCATGCGGCGCCGTGTTTTTCCACGACGTCGCGGCGCAGGGGAAAGGTGATCTCGAAGGTGGTGAGGCTGAGGAAGAATGCAGAGGGCGCTTCCAGCTCCGCAACGAGCGTGCGCGCATCCGGGGCCGAGACGCCAAGCGATTCCACCGGCAGCTTGCCTTCGTTGATCGCGCGGGCGTTCCTCAGCACGTACATCAGGTAGGCGTATTCCGAGCCCGTCGCCGGATCGAGGATGCGCTGCCAGGAATAGACGAAGTCCGCAGCCGTTACCGGGCGCCCGTCGCTCCAGCGTGCGTCCTCTCGCAGGGTGAAGACGTAGCGGCGGCCCTCGTCCTCGATGCGCCAGGACTCGGCGACCATCGGAGTGATGGCGCCGCCCTCGCCGAACTCGGTGAGGCCCACCATCAGGTTCGAAATGACATTGAAGGAAACGTGATCGGTCGCGCGCGACCAGTCGAGGTTCGGGGGCTCGGTCGAGAGATTGGCGATGACGATGCCGCGCTCGCGCCGGTCGTGGCACGCGGCGAGCAGGAGGAGCGTCAAGGCGAGCAGGGCGCGCAGGCGCGCGCGGGAGGCTCCGGCGTGGTCAGTTTGCTGCGGCACCGTTGCAGGCCGCCCTCAGCCCTCGTGCCGATCGAGCCAGGCGCCCAGGTGATCCATCACCGTCGCGCGCTCGGTCTCATTGTAGATCTCGTGGTAGAAGCCCTCGTAGGTGTGGATTTCCTTGTCCTTTGACGCGACGGTCTCGAAAAACCGCTGCGCCGCGGGCGTGGAAACCACCGGGTCGGAGCCGCCCAGTTGCATGAGCAGGGGAAGCTCCACCTGTGCCCCGCGCGAGCGCGCGTCTTCGGAGGCGCTCTCCATGGCTTGGAACCAGCCGACGGTCAGCTCGTGAAAGATGAGCGGATCGGCCAGGTAGGCCTCGATCATGGCGGGGTCGTGGGTGAGCTCGTCGGGCACGAGGTCGTTCGCCATGGTGAAGCTCGGAGCGAACTTGGCGATGGTGCGACCGGCCCACATCTTGATGGCCGGGACTTCCTTTGACAGAGCCAGCAGCGGCGCCGAGAGGCAGAGGGTCTTGAGTTTGCTCGGATGCGCCAGTGCGAAACACAGCGAGATCAGGCCGCCGTTGGAGTGGCCCAGCAGGTGGACCTGCTCGCTGCCCGACTGGTCGGCAACCAGCTCGTGAAAGACTGCCAGGTCGCGCACGTACTCGGAGTATTCGAGGACATGGCCGCGCTTGCCCGCGCTGCGTCCGTGCCCGCGGTTGTCCATGGCCCACACGCCATAGCCCTTGCCCGCCAGATACTCCGCCACGTGGGCATAGCGCCCGCCGTGCTCGGAAAAGCCGTGGACAATGATGACGTGCGCCTTTGGCGAATCCGGCAGGTGCTTGCGCCAGAACAGGGGCGTCTGGTCAAAGGAAAGAAGTCGCTCGGTGGCCTGGAAGTCGATTGTCATGGGGAGTCTCATATCAGAGGCGGCCCGAAGCGGGCAAGCCGGACAGAAAAAGGGCCGCCTTTTCAGGCGGCCCTTTTCTTGGTAGCGCTTATTGGGCTGGTGCCGCGGGGGCCATCTCAGCCGTTTCCGGTGTGGGCTCCGGCAGGGTGGGCTCGGGCAGCGGCTCCTGGAAATAGGGATCGTTCGGAGCATGGGGCTCGAGTTCCTGCCCGTTGCCGTCGAGGGCGGGCTGACGCTCCAGAAGCTGGAGCGGCGGCGGCGGAACCGGCCGCGAACCCTTCGGGATGACCGGGGTGCCAAAGCCCACATAGGCGCGAACACCTTCGGACTGCAGGAAGTGGCGGACCCAGTTCTCGTCGACAAAGGCAAGGTTGTCGAGCATCAGGTCGGCGCGACCGAGCGTGCCGTTGGCCTGATTGAGAGTCGTAACAAGCTGGTCGAGCAGCAGGGGGAGGTTCTCGTCGCCGAGAAGCTCGCGCGCATCGGCCAGCAGGGGCTGAAGCTCACCCATGATCGGGCGCATCTGACGAAGGACCGGCCGCGAGCTGCGAAGCACCGGGGGCAGTTCCTTGTCGAGGGCCGGGATCAGGTGAACCAGCGCCTTGAACATCTTGCTGACGTTCTCGGGATCGTCGGCGCCCATGCTTTCCATGAACATGACGATGGTGTCGATGATCTTCTGGGCCTTGGGCTTGTTGCGCTCGACGAAGTCGAGCACTTCGCCGGCAACGGCGTAACCCTGGCTGATGAGCTGGTCGAGCCGTGGGGGATCCACGCCGCGAACCACATCGCCATCGGTGAGCTGGGGAGCCGACTTCGAACCGGTCGAGATCTCGATGTAGCGCTCGCCGATGATGCCCGCCATGTTCACGTAGAAGTTCGAGTCCTTGCGGACGCTATCGAGGGCCTTCTTGGAGATGTCGATGGTGAGGTCGACGTGCTCGTCGACGGAGGGATCACCGCCCAGGAAGGTGATCTTGCGGACCTTGCCCACCTGGATGCCGGCGACACGCACGGGGGTGCCCGTCTGGACGCCTCCGGCGAAGTTGTAGCGCACATGCAATGTTGCAGCATCGCCCACGACTCCCCCTGTCAGTAGGCCAACGATGCCAACGAGCCCTGCTACTGCCAAAAGGAACAGCAGAGCCACCTTCATATTCTGCGTCATTTCCCGTCACCCCCCCTTGGAGCGTCCGATATATCTAACATGCTGAAATTACTTTGCCCAGTCCCGCCGGTCCTATAGCAGTACCGTAGCGGCCCAGGTAATAAAAAAGTCCAAAATTACAATCACGAGCGCCGAATAGACGACCGCCTGGGTGCAGGCCATGCCCACGCCCTCGGCCCCGCCGCGGCAGTTCAGGCCGTAGTGGCAGGCCAGGATCGGGATGATCTGGCCGAAAATCACGGCTTTGAACAGATTGATGAAGATGTCCTCGACCCCCACGAAGAACAGCGCCTGGTTGAGAAAAACCTCATAGCCGATGTTCAGGGTGAGCGAGGAGACCGCCATGGCCGTCACAAAGGCGACCAGGGAGGCGATGCTCGAGAGCAAAAAGAGGGACACCACGCAGCCCACAAACCGGGGAACCACCAGAAATTTCACCGGGTTGAGTGAAATAAGACGCAGCGCGTCGATCTGCTCGGTGATCTTCATGGTTCCCAGCTCGGCGGTGATGCCGGCGCCGACCTTGCCGGCCATCATCGTGGCCGGAATGACCGAGGCAAATTCCCGGAAGATGATCAGGGCGGCAAAGCCCGGCACGAAGTCCACGCTGTGGAGGACCCGCCCCATCTGGAAGGCCATTTCCACGATGGAGATCATGCCCACGAAGGCGATGGTCGAGAGCACGATGGCCATGCTCTTGTTGCCGATCCAGTAGAACTGGTCCATCCAGGTGCTCAGCACGTTGTTGCGGCGCTTGGAGCTGACCAGCATCTCTTTGATCGTCACGCCCAGATACATGACCGTATCGACGTAGAGCCGGATGTTGATCGCGACGATCTCGAAGAAGTTGAAAACAGGGTTGAGAATGGCGGTCACAGCTTTTTCCCCTTACTTGGCCGCAAAAAAGGCCATGTAAATGGCGTCGTTGAGGACCGCGAGAATGTAGTCCGCGCCCAGCAGGCCGATTCCCAGAACCACGACCGTCTTGTTGACGTTGCGGCCCACTTCCTCGGCGCCGCCGCGGACGTGGAAGCCGTAGTAGCAGCTCACCGTGGAGATGAGCACGCCGAAGAACATGCTCTTCACAAGACCGGAGATGAAACTGTAGAGGTCGACCAGCGAAGCGACATTCGAGAAGAACAGATAGGGATTCACGTCGAGGATGACCATCGACACGATCGAAGCGCCCAGGACGCCGATGACGATGCCGATGATGGTGAGCACCCAGCTCATCACGATCATCGCGTAGAAACGCGGAACCACCAGATACTTGACCGGGTCGGTGGCCAGGCAGCGCATGGCGTCGATCTGATCGGTCACGTTCATGGTGCCCAGCTCGGCGGCGGTGAACGCGCCGATGCGGCCGCCCAGCAGAAGGGCGATCATCAGGGGCCCCACCTCGCGCACGGTGATGGAGGCGGAAATGCCGCCGAGCATCGCAACCGCGCCGAAGTCCAGCAGGTTCTCATAGATCTGAATGGCGAAGATGCCGCCGACGAAGACGCCGGCAAGCACCGCGATGGGAACGCTGCGCCAGCCGGTCTGGTAGAGCTGATACTGAACGACGTCCCAGTACTGCTTGCGGCTGTAGCTGGTCTTGACGATCTGGATGAAGAACGCGACGAGCTTGCCCATTTCCTCCAGGAAATCGGTCACGGGCTGGGCGATGCCGGCCGCAAAGCGGTCGAGCTTCTTCATCGCCGGGCTCAGTTCTGTTTTCTCTGCAGCCTGTTCCACGTCCCGTTCCCTTATGCCATCGGCCCTTCGGAGTAGCCGTTGACGAATTGCTTGACGTAGGGGTTGTCGCTCTGCTCGATGCCCTGGGGGCTGCCGTCAAAAATGACCTTGCCTTCGTAGAGCATCACTACCCGGTCGGCGATCTGCCGAACCGATTCCATGTCGTGGGAGACCACGATGCTGGTAACCTTGAGCTTCTGCGAGAGATCCTTGATGAGCGCGTTGAGCGTGTTGGCCGTGATCGGGTCGGCGCCCGTGGTCGGCTCATCGTAAAGAACATACTTGGGACGCAGCGCGATCGAGCGCGCCAGGGAAACGCGCTTGGCCATGCCGCCCGAGATTTCGTGAACCAGGGCGTCTTCGTAGCCGCCCATGTTTACCAGCGAGAGGTTCTCGCGCACGCGCTCGGCGATTTCCTTCTCCGAAAGACGGGTGTGACGCCGCAGGGGGAATGCCACGTTCTCGAAGACCGAGAGCGAGTCGAAGAGTGCGGGGTTCTGAAAGACCATCGAGCACTTCTTGCGAACGTGCATGAACTGCTCTTCGTCGTAGTGAGTGATCTCTTCACCGTCGAGCCAGATCTCGCCGCGGTCGGGATTGAGCAGGCCCACCAGGTGTTTGATGGTCACGCTCTTGCCCGTGCCCGAGCCGCCGATGATGAACAGCAGCTCGCCTTCCTTGACCTCAAGGTCGATGCCGCGCAGCACCTGCTTGGTGCCAAAGGCCTTGTGCACGTCGCGATAGACGATCATGACGCACCTGCTTCGTGGCCGTGGCTGATGTGCGAGCGCACCAGCTCTTCCATCTCGTCGGTGATGGGGCCGCTCAGGCGGCCTTCGAGGAACTGCTGGATATAGGGATTGGTCGAGGCACGCAGCTCATCGGGCGTGCCGACCTCCATGATCTTTCCATTGCAGAGGAATGCCACGCGGTCCGACACGTAGAAGGCCGAGAGCATCTCCTGGGTGACGGCAATGGCCGTGGCACCGTGATTCTTGGCGTATTCGCGGATCAGGTCGTTGATCCGGTTGGCCGAAACGGGGTCGAGTCCCGCCGTCGGCTCGTCATAGATGATGACTTCGGGCTGCATCACCCAGGCGCGGGCGATTCCCACGCGCTTTTTCATGCCGCCCGAGAGCTCACTGGGCTTGAGGTCTTCCACGTTCTTGAGCTTGACCGAGGCCAGGGAGTCGCGCACGCGGCGGTGAATTTCGTCTTCGGAAAGGTCGGTGAGCTCGCGCGGGGCAAACGAGAGATTGTCGCGGACGCTCATGGAGTCGAACAGGGCGTACTGCTGAAAGAGCATGCCCATGCGGCGGCGGATCTGGTCGAGTTGGAGGCCGGTGGCCCTGGTGATGGACTTGCCGTCGATGAGGACTTCGCCCTCATCGGGTTCGATCAAGCCGGCAACGATCTTGAGCAGCAAGGACTTGCCATTGCCGGGAGGCCCGATGACCATCACGGTCTCGCCTTTTTCGATCTTGAGATCCACTCCCCGGAGCAGCTCCAAGTCGCCAAAGGACTTGCGGATTCCCCGCAACTCGATCATCGCGTTAAACTCCCACGGCCGTGTAAAAGCACGAACCGTCCCCACAATTCCCCCGTCGGGGTGTTGCGCCCCGAACCGGTCCCGGAAAGTCGTCGAATTCCGCCGATCTCCGGTTCCAAATGCGGTCGTGCCTAGTCAGCGCGTTCCGTATCACGTGGCCCCACGGGGAGTCAACTTCGGGGCTTGAGGGCCGGGCGGCAGGGCTCGCTACGAAGCGGCCAGGTGCCGGAGAAGTTGGGGAATTGACGCAGCGCTCATAGTTGATCCCCCAGCGGCGGAGTGCTAGGAAAGCGCCCGAGTCGGGTGCGCGCGGATAAACGTATATATGAGGCCGTCGCGCGCCCGTGCCGGGCAGGGGGAAGCACACGAGGGAAGCCGCCTCCGATCATCATGCCCGCAGGCGCTCAGGGCGCGACTCGCACCCTTTTCACTTAGTTTATTTCGGCATCAACGCTGACGAAGGCGTGGCACCGGGTCAGGCAATGCGCCTCGAACCAAGGCCCGGGCAGATCACCGCCGACAGACGCGCTCAAACCACTCCACGGGGGTCCAGTCCACGAACATGGCAACGAAGAAAGCGAAATCCAGCAAGAAGAAGGCTATCAAGAAGCCCGTCTCTCACATCGTCAAGCCGGCCGGCGGCCAGAAGATCAAGGTGAAGAAGGGCGCTCTTGAAGTACCCGATGAGCCGATCATTCCCTTTATCGAAGGCGACGGCATCGGCCCGGACATCTGGGCCGCTTCGCAGGTCGTCTTCGACGCCGCGGTTGCCAAGGCCTACAAGGGCAAGCGCAAGATTCACTGGATGGAGATCTACGCCGGTGAGAAGGCCGTTGCGACCTACGGCGACAACGCCTGGCTGCCCGACGAGACGGTCAAGGCGATTTCCGAATACAAGGTGGCCATCAAGGGCCCGCTCACCACGCCGGTGGGCGGCGGCATCCGCTCGCTCAACGTGGCGCTGCGCCAGATTCTCGACCTCTACGCCTGCGTGCGTCCGGTTCGCTACTTCGACGGCACGCCCTCGCCCATGAAGGCCCCCGAGAAGCTCGACGTCGTGATTTTCCGCGAAAACACCGAGGACATTTACCTGGGCATCGAGTTCGCCAAGGGCGCCAAGGATACCAAGGAACTCATCAAGGTCATCGAGAAGAAGAGCGGCAAGAAGATCCGTCCCGACTCGGGCATCGGTATCAAGCCCGTCTCGCGCAGCGGCACCTTCCGCATCGTGCGCCGCGCGATCCAGTACGCCATCGACAAGGGCCTGCCCACCGTGACGCTGGTTCACAAGGGCAACATCATGAAGTTCACCGAAGGTGCCTTCCGCGACTGGGGCTACGAACTCGCCAAGAAGGAATTCAAGGGCAAGGTCATCACCGAGGACGAACTCTGGAGCAAGCACAACGGCAAGGCGCCCAAGGGCAAGGTCGTCATCAACGACCGCATTGCCGATGCCATGTTCCAGCAGCTCCTGCTCCGTCCCGACGAGTACAGCGTGATTGCCACGCTCAACCTCAACGGCGACTACCTCTCGGATGCCTGCGCCGCGCAGGTGGGCGGCCTGGGCATGGCGCCCGGCGCCAACATCGGCGACAAGGCCTCCATCTTTGAGGCCACCCACGGCACCGCGCCCAAGTATGCGGGACTCGACAAGGTGAACCCGGCATCGGTCATGCTCTCGGGCGCGCTGATGTTCCAGCACATGGGCTGGGATGAAGCCGCCAAGCTCGTCTACAAGGGCATCGAGGGCGCGATCGCCAGGAAGACCGTGACCTACGATCTGGAGCGCCAGATGAAGGGCGCCAAGCTGCTCAAGTGCAGCGAGTTCGGCCAGGC
>JAGRBM010000123.1 GCA_020434085.1 Chrysiogenia bacterium
CGTGGTTCCTGGCGCCGCCTGCTACCGCTGCCTGTTCGAGCGCCCGCCGCCAGCGGGCGCCGCGCCCACCTGCGCGCAGGCCGGCGTCATCGGCGCCCTGGCCGGCCTTGTCGGCAGCATTCAAGCCGCCGAGGCCATCAAGCTCCTGCTGGGCATCGGCGAGCCGCTTCGCTCGCGCCTGCTCACCATCGAGGCCCTCGGCGGGCTCTTCCGCGAAGTGCCGCTGGGAAGGCGGGAGAGCTGCGAGGCCTGCGGGGCGCGGGCGGGAATTTTGCTGCCGGAGTGAGGCTCAGGAGGCCAGGAGTGCCTTCTGCTCGGCCAGGCCCTCGCGAACGAGTGCGGCTTTTTCGAGGATCCCTTCGGGGGTCAGCGGTTTTCCGTCTTCATCGAGACCAAAGAGCGCGCCGAAGAGCCCGGCGCCCGCGGCAACGGCGCCGCCGGTACCGCCAAGGGCTTCGAGGCCCGCCGTGCCCCCCTGGAGCGCCCGCGCCCCGGCGGCGGCGAGCAGGGCCATGGTGTCCTCGTTCTTGAGGACATTGCCCGCAGTGCCCGGCACGAAGAGCTCGGGACCGGCCTCGCCGACCAGGGCCAGCTGGCCGGCGGCCAGGGGGCCGCCGTTTTGGCGGAACTCCATGCGCCGCACTTCTTCAACTGACAACGTCTGCAATTTGAGCAATTCGTCACGTTCGGCATCGAACTTTGCTTGAATCTCCGCCAAACGCCGCTCCGTCACGTCAGGTCCAAGATTGGATTCTTGTCTGACTCTTTCGAATCGCAGCTTCTCGACTAACCTTCGATCTTCCACTGCCTGCAGTTTCGCTGAGAACTCAGCCTGTATCTCATTGACGCGTTGTTGAATTTTGAAATTGAGGGCTTCTGACTGGAGCTTTTCCGCTGTCCCTGGCGGTGCTTCCAAGACGACTTCCGGACTTAGTGCAGCAATGACGGCCGAGTCCAGATTATCAAGGATGTTTTGAGCATCCCGAATGCTCTGTAGATGTTTGGCCGGGAATACGGCTGCACTGAGATCCAACGTCTTTCGAATTTCCCCAAATGCCCCTAGTAGCCCATTTAGCTGACTACGATTCAGCTCGTTACTGTCAAAACTGATGAGCGGCAATAAAGATGAAAATGTCTGCGCCAAGCGCGCGATTTCATCCGCCCTTGCTCGAGCGCCAGCAGCATCGCTTGCTAGCGATCGCTCTGCATCGCGGAACTCAGTCGCGACCTCCGCGCCGTTTTGCGCCAAATCCTTAGCAAGGCTCAGCAGTTTCTTTAGCGGAATTAGATCCAGACCTATATCAAGCGCCGCTTTACCAACGGCCATCGCCTTTCGCTGTGTCGCTTGTGCCTCACGAGCTTTCTGTGAGCCTAAATTCTCAATTATGATGTCGTTTGCCATCTGTTATCTCTCGCTCGTTTACTACGGCAATTGGAACAGCGTTTTCCCGACCGTGTCTTTTCCGAAAATCACAGCTTGATTCTTTAGGCTCGAATGAAGCCGAGTTTCAGTTCCCTGGGCTTTCAGTGCCAAGTCCACAGCCGTTCCAGATTCCCCAGTGCCTACGGATGCCACCAGCTCTGCGTCGTCACGGTACATTGCGAATTCAGCAATCGAGGTGTTATCTACTCTTAGACCGATATTCGTGGCGCTATTACTTAGACTGAAGGACGCGTTTCCCTGCGAGAGAGATCCCAACCACACAGCGTCGTCTCCATTCGGATGAGAAATGGATATGAATGCCCCACTCTCTGACGTCTTTGAATGCATCATGATCGCCGGCTCAGTTGCGCTATACAGCGCAAATGATGCGCCGGTTTCCGCTGTCCATACCCAGCGCCCCCGGATATCTCCACGCTCGTCTAGTAATTCAAAGCTTTTTGCCCGAATGATGTCTGGCCGCCGCACCTGCCCGCACGACCAAGCCCCGACCGCCACGGCGAGGGCCAACACCGCCAGCCCGCCGCCGCGCCACCAGCCGAGCCTGCGCTCCATGGTCGCCAACCGCTCTTCCAGCTCCCGCACTCGCTCTTCCATGACTACCTCCTGGCTCCAGTGCCGAGGCTGCGGCGCTTGCTGGCGCGTTCGGCCTCGACCTGGGCGTTTTTCTCGATTTGTGACTCCATTGTGGCCATGGAATCGAGAAAAATCTGCGGCTGGTCGTAGAGGCCGCCCTGGCAGGGCAGGAAGCCGTTTTTGTAGTGCCGGTAGAGGCTCACGAGTTTCCACTCCTCGCTCGTCACCATGGGTTTCAGGCACGTGGCCGAGCGAATGACGCCGGGGATTTCCCACAGGGGGTAGCCGGCGGGGCCCTGGGAACCGGGCCAGCTGCG
Organism: Chrysiogenia bacterium; assembly: GCA_020434085.1. Classification (NCBI taxonomy): domain Bacteria; kingdom Pseudomonadati; phylum Chrysiogenota; class Chrysiogenia; species Chrysiogenia bacterium. The sequence continues at coordinate 2,335 of JAGRBM010000123.1, forward strand.
ATCCTCGTCGCAGTGCCGGCCCCAGGGGCAGCGATCGCAGTCGAAGAGTTTGCCGTTGGAAGCAACTTCGACTGCGATCAGGATTTTTTTCTGCCGTTCTCCGTGAGGGTCGAGGCCTCGAGCACCTGGGCGGCCAGTTCGGCGACCCCCATGTGACCCCTTCTGTCACACCCCGGCTGTATCCTGAGAAACAACAGACCGGTGACGCGGTCCGTCCTCCGCCGCCAGGGCTCTGGCGGACGGACCCTCCGAAGCCTTGCGCGAAGGAGGGCTGGATCGAGAACAAGTTGTCCGCGCGTCACCGAGGGGTTTGGACCGGCCGGTCCCCCTCTTGCCGCGCGGCGGAAGTGATGCCGGAGGCGCGCGGCATGAGCGGCGCCTCCGAAATGGGCTTGCACGCCCGGAAGGGAGATTGACAGAAAAAAATCACGGAAATTGAAAGCGGCGAAGCCGCCGCAGTGTCGCGCTCCCCCGCTGACGGGGGAGCTGTCCGGCTACGCCGGACTGAGGGGGATGTCATGCCGGTACGAACGCCCCCCTTCAGCCCTTCGGGCTCCGCCGGGGTTTCGTCGGACAAGTCGGCCCTCCAGTGCCTTGTGCGACGGAGGGCGGCCACATCCCCCCGCTTGCCCTGAGCCCATTGACGAAGGGGCGCGGGGGAGGACAAATCGGTGCGGCGCTTTGCGCCGAAGATACTCCCCCTGTGACCGCCGCCACAGCACCGCCCCGCCCGATCGGCTAAAGTTTTCCCAGATCTTTTCGATTCGAGGAACCGGCATGAAGATTTCCCGGCAGGGCGCGCTCGCGGGCGGGCTGATTTTTCTGGCACTGATTGCGGGCCCGATTCTGGGGGCGGCCCAGGAAGCAGACAGAACCGGCGGCGCGCTGGTCGAGCAGACCGAGAAGGGGCTCATCAACTGGAGCGCGGGCTATGTCGAAGCCGAGGGCGCGGGCGCGGTTTCCGAGGAGGCCCCCACCGCCGTGGTGGCGCGTCTTGGCGCCCAGCGCGCGGCCAAGGCCGATGCCTACCGCAACCTGCTCGAAACAGTCCAGGGCGTGCGCGTCCAGGGAGAGACCGTGGTCGAGAACTTCATGACTGTGTCCGATACGATCCACACAAGGGTGAGCGGCATCGTGCGCGGCGCCAGCGAGGTCGAGAGCCACTTCGACGGCCAGGTGGCCACCACGCGCCTGAGAATGCCCCTGTGGGGCGAGCTGGCCTCCGCAGTGATGGAGCGCCCGGCTGGCCTCACGCCCTCCTACACGCCCTTCCCTGCCGGCAGCGGCAATCCGGGCAATGGAAGCGGCGAAGGCCGCCCCGGCGGCGGAATGCGCGGAATGCTCGAGCGCGGCGGCGCGCTGCTTCGCCGCTTCGCGCGGCTGCTGGCGCCGGTGCTTTCTCCGGGCGCGGCGCTGGCCGGTGAGAACAACGATCCCGGCCGCCCTGCCCTTGGCGAGGGCGCGCTGCAGGTGGAGGTGAAGAATTCCGGGCTCATCATCGACCTGACAAAAACGCGCATCAAGCCCGATCTCTTCCCCGTGATCGTGGACGCGGCCTCCGGCAAGACCATCGTCGACGCGCGCGCCGCCGGGTCGGAGAAGGCGGCAGCCGGTGCTGTGGGTTTTGCAGCGTCGGTGGAAGAGGCGCGCTCGCAGACAGAGCGCGTGGGCGCCGACCCCCTGCTCGTCCAGGCGCTCAATCTGGCCGCCGGAACCACCGAGGGATGGACCGTGGACTTTGCCACGGGCATGGGGCTCGAGACCGCCAAGGGACTTGCCACCAAGCCCGCCGACATCCTCAAACAGGGGGTAAGCGTCGCTTACCGAATCTCCTGGTAGGGGCTGATTTTGGCGAAAACTGCTGATTTCACTTCGTTTTCACAAAGGAAACAGCCCGGCTCTCCCTCTGTGATATTTTTCACAACTCAATAAGACTATATAGCCGCCTGACATCGATATATCGCAATAATATTAGATAGTTATGGTTGCGACGCGGCGCACCAAAAAATCCTTGACGCGTCGCGCGATCCCGTGTTACAAATGCTCTTGTAACGACGGTGCTTCTACATACGCCTGCCCCTACGGGGATACATCAGGACTACACAGCACCTCGGACGAAGTAAGTAACCGCGGCAACGCTACAACAGCCGCGAACGAAAAAATCACTCGCGCTGGGACAAATGGCCTTGAACCTTCCCATTTTGTGAACTCCGAGTTCACTGTCTCAACCAACTCTTTCCAGCGCGGGAGCCAGAAGCCGCACAGCGGCACCTGGACCTACCAACTAACTCACCAACTTTTCCAACCATAAAACCCTCCAAGGCCATCTTGCGTACTTTTTCAGCCGTACCCACGCGCGCCCTGCCGCGTGTGGGCGCGGCATACTCGTTTGCCACAACAGAGGACGCCTAGAGTGAGGACGCTGAGAGTTCAGAGAATAACAACCAGAATCGAAACCACAGATGAACACGGATGCACACAGATGCATCGTGCCGGCAGGATTCTTATCCGTGTTCATCTGTGTGCATCTATGGTTCCAGTTTCTTTTCTCCGCTGTTTCCTGACCTCAGCGAGTCCGGAGTCCTCTGTGGCAAATCCTCTGCCCTGCAGGGTCGCTCCAGGGGCTGCTCCGGGCGATTTCGAGTCGCTTCTTTGACTCGCCCCTCCCCTCGGCTATATTGCGCTCCCGTCGGGCTAAAGCCTTCTGAATCAGCGGAATATATGAAACCGAAATACATATTCTTCACCGGCGGCGTGGTCAGTTCCCTTGGGAAAGGTCTCGCTGCCGCCAGCACCGGTGCGCTGCTTGAGGCCCGCGGGCTCGACATCACCCTCATCAAACTCGACCCCTACATCAACGTCGATCCCGGCACGATGAACCCCACCCAGCATGGTGAGGTCTTCGTCACCGACGACGGAACCGAGACGGATCTCGATCTTGGACACTACGAGCGCTTTACTAACGCGTTCATGTCACGCAAGAACAACTTCACGACGGGCCAGATCTACGACTCGGTCATCCGCAAGGAACGCGCCGGCGAGTATCTGGGCAAGACCGTGCAGGTCATCCCCCACATCACCGATGAGATCAAGGAACGCGTGCGCGAGGCCGGCGCCGGCCACGACATTGCCATTGTCGAGATCGGCGGCACCGTGGGCGACATCGAGAGCCTCCCCTTCCTGGAGGCCATCCGCCAGTTCAAATACGACCTGGGCGACGAGCACGTGTGCTACGTGCACCTGTCCTACGTGCCCTACATCGAGGCCGCCGGCGAGCTCAAGAGCAAGCCCACGCAGCACTCGGTCGCCGCGCTCCGCCAGATCGGTATCGCGCCCGACATCATTCTCTGCCGCTCAGACCGCGAGATTCCGCGGGAGATGAAGGACAAGATCGCCCTGTTCTGCAACGTGCAGAAAGGCAACGTGATCACCGCGCGCGACGTATCGACCATCTACGCCGTTCCCATCGAGCTGCACAACGAGGGCCTCGACGAGCGCATCGTCCAGCGCCTCAATGTCTGGACCCGTCGCCCGGACATCTCGGCGTGGGAACGCATCGTCCGCACGGTCAAGGAACCCAAAGACGAGTGCACCATCGCGGTGGTCGGCAAATACGTCGACCTCATCGAGTCCTACAAGTCCCTTAACGAGGCGCTCACCCACGGCGGCCTGGCCAATGAATCGAAGGTGAACCTCGAATACATCGACGCCGAAGAGATCGAAAAAGACGGCGCCGACAAGATCCTGCAGAACGCGCACGGCATCCTGATCCCCGGCGGTTTCGGCTCGCGCGGGATCGAGGGGAAGATCCAGGCCATTCGCTACGCGCGTGAGCATCACATCCCCACCTTCGGAATTTGCCTGGGAATGCAGCTCATCGTTGTCGAGTTCGCGCGCAACGTGGCCGGCATTGCCGACGCAACCTCGCTCGAATTCGACCCCAAGGCCGCCAACCCGGTCATCGCGCTCATGGAAGACCAGAAGAGCGTGACCGACAAGGGCGGCACCATGCGCCTTGGCGCCTATGAGTGCGTGCTCAAGAACACCACCCTGGCACAGAAGGCCTACGGCGCCTTCGAGATCAGCGAACGCCACCGCCACCGCTTCGAGTTCAACAACAACTACCGCGAAAAGCTCCAGGAAAAGGGCCTCGTGCTCTCGGGTCTCTCCCCGGACGAGCAGCTCGTGGAGATCGTCGAGCTCGAAGACCAGCCCTGGTACCTGGGCTGCCAGTTCCACCCCGAGTTCAAGAGCAAACCCACGGCCCCGCACCCGCTCTTCCGCGAGTTCATCAAGGCCGCACTTCAGCAAAAAGCCAAAGCCGCCCAGGCCGCCTGAGCCCTCCCGATTGCGCCCGCAC
>JAGRBM010000124.1 GCA_020434085.1 Chrysiogenia bacterium
CGCGAGCTCGATGGGCGTTCCGGAATGGTCTACGTCCCCTATGAGTATCTGGGGACCAACGTGCTGAACCGGCTGCTCAACGACTTCTTCTCCAACCCCTGGCAGGGGCAGGGCGCGCAGCCTGCGGTGTAACGGCGCACTCTTGTTCTCAACTCTTCGAGTGAACCTGTCGTTCTGAGGGATGCGAAGCGCCCCGAAGAATAGCGTTCACGCCGTTTCCATGGGATTCTTCGCTACGTTCAGAATGACAACTTTGGGCAAATATCGACCAGCCCACAAAGAAAAAGGCCGGCATTTCGCCGGCCTTTTTTGTAGAGCTGGTCGCTGGATCAGGCTTCGGCCGGACGGGAGTCCGCGACCAGATCCTTGATCGAATCGCCGCTGGCCTTCATCTGCGAGAGCATGACGAGGTCTTCGCCCAGACCCTTCACCAGACGCGGATCATTGAAGATGTTGAGGTTCGGCGCCAGCGCCTTGGCGTAGCGATCAAAGTAGAGGAGCTGCTTGGTAATCAGGATGAACTCACGCGGCAGGCGCATGCGATGCTTGACCGACACGCGCAGCACTTCGGGCATGAGATCCTTGATCTTGAGATCGGCAAAGGATTTGTCGAGCCACGGGGTGTAGGTCTTCTGGAGATCGGCGGTAAATGCTTCCATGTCGATCTCGCCGCCTTCGACCGAGCCCATCTCAACCAGCACCTGCGCCAGCTTGCGGAAATTGCCGGTCTGGAAGGCCAGGATGTACTCGGTGACCATCCCCTTCTGCTTTTCATTGAAGCGGCCGATGATGCCGAAGTCGAGGAAGCCGATCTTGCCCTCGTCGAGCAGCATCAGGTTGCCCGCGTGCACATCGCCGTGGAAGAAGCCGTGGAGCACGACGCACTGGAACCAGCCGCGCACGCCGCGCACGAGCATGTCCTCGGCATCGTAGGGGCTGTCGAGCACCCCCTGGGTGTCATCGACGCGCCAGCCGCGGAATCGTTCCATGGTCAGGATTCGCTTGTTCGTGTAGTCCCAGTCGACGATTGGCGCGACGACATTCTCGTTGCCGGCGAATTTCATGATCTCGTTGAACTGGTCCATGTTCCGGCCTTCGAGCTGGAAGTCGAGTTCTTCGAACAGCGTGAGCTGGAAGTCCTCGATGATGCCGACGGGGTTGGCCAGGTCCATGTTGGGTACGATCTTCTGGATGATCTTTGCGAAGAACATCATGATCTTCATGTCCGAGCGCATCCGCGGTTCGATGTGCGGGCGCTGGACCTTTACCACGACTTCGCGACCGTCCTGCAGCGTTGCAAAATGCACCTGCGCGATGCTGGCTGCGGCGATGGGAACGGGGTCGAGGGACTTGAAGACTTCGGTATAGGGACGACCGAATTCCTCGAGCAGGGTGCGCTCGACATGGGGGAACCCGAAAGAAGGCACCCGGTCCAGGCACTTGCGGAACTCTTCGGAGTATTCCTTGGGGAAGAGCCCCTCGCTGGAGGCGATGATCTGGGCGAGCTTGATGTAGGTCGGGCCCAGGTCCTCGAACGCCATGCGCAGCCACACCGGCGCCGTCATCTTCAGATACTCATCGCTGCGCCCGGTCAGGCTGTACCAGAGCTTGCGCAGGCCGAGCTTGTCGAGCAGGCCGATGAATCCGTACTTGAAAAGAATCCACTGGACTGCAATCCAGCGAACGAGTGATTCAATCATCTCTTTTGTGTCCTTGGCCCCATCACCGGGGGTTTTGTTGGCCGGGACAATCTACCCCACCCGGGGCCGTGCGCAAAGAACTTGCAGGGTCGGTGAAGTGCGGGGGCCCTCAGGGGCTCTGCACGGGGAAACGCTCCCTGATGACGCGCCAGTCAGTTTCGCTGGTCGTCCAGGACGCATACACCGCCAGCCCGCTCAGGTTGGCGCGGCCCGACCCGATCTCCGGCAGCGCCGCCGAGAGGGCGTCAACGGCAGTGCCGACATTCTCGATGTCCGAGTTGTGGAACTGGGATTCCTCGCGGTAGCTGGGAACCCCCAGAAACAGCTCGATCTCGGGATTGGCCTCCACGCTCAGCGAGAGCAGCGTGCGCGCCTGCAGGGCCAGGAACCACTGGAACACCGCGGGTGAGGTAATCGCCGTGTCGTAGGTCATAAAGGCCATCTGATCGACGCGGGCGGCCACTTCCTTGAGGTAGCCCTCCGACCAGAACCGGTCGCGCAGCTTGGGCAGGGAGGCCACGTAGGGCAGCACCATCGTCCCCGCGAAGGAGAGGATCTTGCCCTTGGGCAGGGCCTTTGAGACGTCGTCGAGAAGCGCCAGCAGGTGCTCGTCGCGCTCCAGGGTGGGCTCGATATTCAGATGGACCCCGTCAAAACCGAATTCCGGGCCGGTGAGCCTGCGCGAGAGGGCGGCAATACCAGCACGGGTGGCCGGATCGGCCAGGTCGATGTGGCCGCGCTCGTGGCCCTTGTGGCGCCCACCGATCCAGGCCAGCGTCCGCGTTCCCGGGGCGGCCTTTTGCAACTCGCGCTGCATGCGGCGGATGGGCGCTTCCTGTCCGTGCCAGGGACTCAACTCGGTCACCGGCCACAGTGGAATTTCGCCGCCTTCCTTGAGCGAGCCGACGAAGAAAAAGATCGTGCCGACCCCGTTCTCCGCCATGGTCTTCACAAAGTCCGCGCGCATCGCATCGGGAATCGCTGCGGGCTTGTCGATATAGGGTGATTTTGTTTTGGAATAACTGGTCTGCGCCCCGGCAAACCACTGGTATTTGGCCCACGTAGCATGGCGGTAGAGCCCTGCGGCGCGCACGCCGGCGGCGGGCGGCTGGGCCCGCGCGCGCCCGGGGGTGCGCGGCAAACCGACGAGAAGAGCCAGGGAACAAACCACGGCGCACCACAACAGCGTGCCGGGTCGAATAAAAGCGCGGATGCGGTCGGCCAAAAAGACTCCTTTCACCGCCTGCTTACAATGCTGACCAACAAAAACATGGCTGGCAATCCCGCGTCCCGCTTGACTGTGCGCCGCACGCAGCGATAGGCTCGCCTCCGCCTTGGGCTTTCAGGGGAGGCCTCCGCGTAAATGCTCGCACAATGGAACCAGATTGAGACCAGAGTGGACACGCTGCTCAAGCAGTTGGTATCCTTGAAGTCCGAACGCGCGCAGATGAAAAGCGAAGTCGAGAAGCTGCGCGGCGAAGTCACCAGGTTCGAACAGGAGCGCGAAGAACTGCGCGGCCGCATGGACCATCTTCTCGAAGAACTGCAGCGCCTGGAAGGCGAAGTGGGCGAAGCCGATGAGTGAACCCGCACGAAAAGAAGAAGTTCCCGCCGGTGTCGTTTCTGTCCGCGTGGCGGGCCGCGACCTGCGACTTCGCACCGACAACGGCGAGGAACTCGCGCGCGAGGCGGCGGAGCTGCTTTCGGCAGAGATCCAGCGGGCCAAGGCCTCACCCGCGGCGCCGGGGACCAACGACGCCGTGCTGCTGGCCGCGCTGAACCTGGCCGGGGAACTGATCGCTGCCCGGCGGGATCTTTCCGAGTGCCGCGAAGAGGCCGCCTCCCAGACCACCGCCCTGCTGGCCAAGCTCGACGAACACCTGGACGCCTGAGCGGCGCCCAACGCATTTCCCAAATCCTTCTGAAATCAATCAGTTGCCCATGCTGAGGCGCTTCCGGGGCGAATTTTACCGTTCCGGCTCTTGCCCTGTGTGCTATTCTGCAATCCGTGGGAACGGACCCCTGCGACGTGCGTGCTTATAACGCACCGAAATGTTTGAACCTTTGATGGTTGAACAGGGAGCTGTCTCTCGAAGCTGCGGCGGGACACACCACGTCGGTCGGCGATTCCTACCAAGGTAGCGCCAGCGCCGGCGGGGTCTAACAGAGACCCAAAGTGCTTCGATACGGCGCCCACCTTCTCAAGCGAAGGGTTCAACGCTTCACACGCGTTTCACGGCGTTTGCGGGACCATTCCTGATTTTGCTTCCGGCTGATACGCAGCCGCAAAACTGCGAGCTTCAGCGCGGTGGAAGCGCTTGGGCCGGTTTTCTTCGGGAAACCGGCCTTTTTCTTTCCGTTTTTGCCTCAATTTGGGTCGATTTCGTCCCGGTTGCCCACTGATTGACGCGCTTCGTCTTGCTCGCGAGAAGCCGGGCAGGCTACACTAAGTATCGAGAATATTTGAAGCCTCGCAGGTGCTTGCAAGAGGCCGCCCCCTTGGGAGGCCACGCACCTGGAAGGAAAAAGGAATCCCAACCGGATGAGTTTTCTGGTCGCCATTGGATGGATTTTGATCGCTGCGGTAGTTGCCCAGGTGGCCTATCTGCAGCTCATGGGGGCACAGCCGCGCCGCGAGCTCGTGCGCGCACGTCCCCGTTCCCACTCGCCGCTCGCCCGCGGGCGCCAGGGTCGCACACGCGATCTGGGCCCACCTGCGCGTCGGCGTTCCCCTTCTTCGCAAGCGGCGGTGCCGCTGCTGCGGATTTAGGGTTAGGGCAAATCCCTCCAGTTTCCTTTCAGGCAGCTTCACTTCCGTGAAGCCGACACGCGTTTGAGCTCCTGCGGCTGAGGCCGCCCCGGCAGTTTTTTGTCCGGGGTCGCCGGTTCCGAGGGGGGCTCGTGGTCGCACCACAGCCACAACAAAGCTTGATCGCCCGGCGCAAGGCTGAGCTGCGCGGGCGTATGCTTGAGCGGCGCTCCCACCTCTCGGACGAGACCATTGTCGCCAACGGCAAGGCGGCGGCCGGGCGGGTGCTCTCTCACCCTGAATTCGAGGCCGCCCCCATGGTGGCTGCCTTCGTGAGCTTCGGCAGCGAAATCGACACTTCGCACCTGCTGCGGGAAATCCTCGCCGGCAAGGGCCGGGTGGCGCTTCCCCGGGTGCGCGCGGGCGCAATGGCCTTTCACGAGGTCACCGACCTGGCGCAGCTCAACCCCGGCACGCTCTCGATACTCGAACCCCCGGCCGAGGCGCCGACCCTTTCGAGCGAGCAGCTCGACTTCGTGGTCACCCCCGGCGTGGCCTTCGACGGGGACGGCAACCGGCTGGGCTATGGAAAAGGATATTACGACCGCGCGCTCTCGGGCCTTCGCCCGGGCGTTCTCGCGGTCGGTTTTTGTCACGACTTTCAACTGGTGGAGGAGGTGCCCGTCGACGAGCGGGACGTTCCCCTGCGGGAACTCATCACTGAGGCGCGCCACCTTCACTGCACGAAGAGCAACTGAGGAGAGAAACGAAACCAATGGATACGAACGCAATCATTTTTCTGGTCGGAGGTCTTGCCGGGGGGCTGGGCCTGGGTGCGGCGCTGTTCTTGAAGCGCAGCAAAAATGCACTGAAAGAGGCCGAACGGCAGGCCGAGGAGCTTCTTGACGAAGCGCAGGAGAAGGCCCGCCGAATCGCCCGCAATGCGGACAAGAAGGCCGCGCAGATCCGCAAGGATGCCCTGCGCCAGAGCGAGGAAGAGGCCGAGGATCGCCTCAAGGAAATCGCCGCCAAGGAGCAGAGCCTCAAGGCGCGCGTGAAGAACATCGAGGATCGAAGCAAAGAGGTCGATCAGACCGCCGCCGAGATCGAAAAGCGCGCCGAGCGCATCGAGACCGAGCGCGAGCGTCGCGAGCGCGAGATCGAGGAGATGCGCGACCGCGTCACCCAGCAGGAGACGAGCTGGAACGAACTGGTGGCCCGCGCGCGCGACCAGCTCGAGCGTGCCGCCGGCCTCTCGGCCGAGGACGCCAAGGTCGAGCTGATCAAGAATATCGAGAACGATGCCAAGCTCGAAGCCGCCCGCATGTGCAAGCAGATCGAGGACGAGGCCAAGGAAAAGGCCGAGATGCAGGCCAAGAAGATCATGGCCACGGCGATCCAGCGCTGGGCCGGTGATTTTACCGTCGAGCGCGCGGTCAGCGTCATCCAGATTCCCAGCGACGACATCAAGGGCAAGATCATCGGCCGCGAGGGGCGCAACATCCGCGCCCTGCAGGCCGCCACGGGCATGGACTTCATCATCGACGACACGCCCGAGACCATCGTGATCAGCGGCTTCAACCCGCTGCGCCGGGAGATTGCGCGCGTTTCGCTCCTTCGCCTGATCGAGGACGGACGCATCCATCCCGCGCGCATCGAGGAAATCGTGGGCAAGGTCGAAAAAGAAGTGGCCCGCGAGATCAAGACCGTCGGCGAGCAGGCCGCCATGGACGTGGGCATCCAGGACATCCACCCGGAGATCCTCAAGCTCATCGGCACGTTGAAGTATCGCTACTCGTTTGCCCAGAACAACCTGGTTCACTCGCTTGAGTGCGCCTACTTCGAGTCCATCATGGCCGACGAGCTGGGTCTGGATCGCATGAAGGCCCGCCGCTGCGGTCTTCTTCACGACATCGGCAAGGCCGTCGACCACGAAGTCGAAGGCCCGCACGCCTACATCGGCGGCGACCTGGCCCGCAAGTACGGTGAGAAGAACGACGTCGTGGTCGCCGTTGCCGGTCACCACGAGGACGATCCGCCATCGCTGTGGGCCGCGCTCACGCAGGCGGCCGACGCCCTCTCGGCGGCGCGCCCTGGCGTTCGTCGCGAGATGTTCGAGAACTACGTGAAGCGTCTTGAGGATCTCGAGCGCATCGCCAACGCCTTCCCCGGCGTGGAACAGACCTACGCCATCCAGGCCGGTCGCGAGCTGCGCGTCATCGTCAGCAACGACAAGCTCAGCGACGATGCCGCCTACATGCTCTCGAAGGACATTGCCCGCAAGATCGAGCAGGACATGACCTATCCGGGACAGATCAAGGTGACGGTGCTGCGCGAGACCCGTGCGGTGGATTTCGCCCGCTGATCGCAAAGCGGTATACGTAAGAACACGGGCGGGCCGGGGCGCATCCAGCAAGGTGCCCCCGGCCCGGTTTTGCAGGGGAACTGAGAGGAAGTCATCGTGAAGCTCCTGTTTGTTGGAGACATTGTCGGAAAACCCGGACGCCGCGCACTGCGCGATCTGTTGCCCGGTGTGATCCGCGACCGCCAGGTGGACATCACCGTGGTGAACTGCGAGAACGCCTCCTCGGGCCACGGCCTCACGCGCGAGCACTACCACGAGCTCCTCGATTCGGGCGCCGACCTGCTCACCAGCGGCAACCACATCTGGGACATGAAGGAAATCTTCGACTACATCGACGGCGCCGAGCTGCTACTGCGTCCGATCAACTACCCCGACGTGCCCGGCCGCGGCACGGCCATTGTGCAGAGCCCCGGCGGCACCAAGCTCGGCGTGGCCAATGTGATGGGCACGGTGTTCATGGGCATCTCGCTGGAATCCCCGTGGAAGGCCATCGACGCCGCCGTGGAAGAACTGCGCCAGGAAACCAACTGCATCCTCGTCGACGTGCACGCCGAGGCCAGCAGTGAAAAACAGGCCATGGGCCACTACCTCGACGGGCGTGTTTCTTTCGTCGTGGGAACCCATACCCACGTGCAGACCGCCGACGAGCGCGTGCTGCCCGGCGGCACCGCCTACCTCACCGACGCCGGCATGACCGGCCCCTACGACTCGGTCATCGGCATGAAGAAGGAAGCCTCGCTCCGGCGCTTCCTGACCGGTATGCCCAGTCGCTACGAGTGCGCCAAGAACGACGTGCGCCTTTGCGGCGCCATCGTCGATATCGATGAAGAAACCGGCAAGGCCCGGGGCATCGAGCGCATCAACATCCCGCTTCCCGCCTGAGTGCGACCGGGTTGCACCGGTCCTGAGTGCTGTTCACACTTGTCCCATCCTTTGCGGGGAGGGACGCGCGTGGACTTTCTCTATCCGCCCGCCGAACGGCGCGGGCGCTACATTCAACTCACCAGCTATGACAAGGGGCCGCTGCCCTGGATGCCGGGAATACTCGCGGACTGGTCGCGCAAGTGCGTGGTACTGCGTCCGGGCCAGACGCACGA
>JAGRBM010000125.1 GCA_020434085.1 Chrysiogenia bacterium
CGTTCCGGCGGGCGTGAAGGTTGCGGCGAGCCCGGCCGAGCTCGCGTGCGATGAGAGCGTGGACATCGTCATCGAGCTGATCGGCGGCCTGGACGCCGCGCGCGAGGGCATCCTTGCCGCCATTGAAGCCGGCAAGCCGGTGATTACGGCCAACAAACACCTGCTGGCCGTGCAGGGCGACGAAATTTTCGAGAAGGCAGAGGCCAAAGGGGTCTCGGTCGGCTTCGAGGCCGCGGTTGCCGGCGGCATCCCGATTCTCAACGCCATTCGCGCCGGCATCGGCGGCGACGAGATCACCTCCGTGCGCGGGATCATGAACGGCACGGCGAACTACATCCTCACGGAAATGGCCGAGAAGGGCCTGGCCTTCGACACGGTGCTGCGCGCCGCGCAGGAAGCCGGCTACGCAGAGGCCGACCCAACTTTCGACATCGAGGGCATCGACGCCGCCCACAAGCTGGCCATCCTTGCCGGGATGGCCTTCGGGACGAAGGTGAATTTCGGCGACGTCTACACCGAGGGAATTTCCCATGTGACGCCCGAAGACATCTTCTACGCCGAGCGCTTCGGCTACGACATCAAGCTGCTGGGCATTGCCGCGAAGGTGAACGGCGAGATCGAGCTGCGCGTGCATCCGGTGATGCTGCGTCGCGAAGAACTGCTCGGCCAGATCGACGGCCCGATCAACGCGGTCGAGATCGAGAGCGCCGCCATTGGCTCAACGCTCTACACCGGTCCCGGCGCCGGTGGTCCCGCCACGGCGGGTGCGGTGGTCTCCGATCTGGTACGCATTGCCCGCGGGCTCGGGGACGTCGGCTCGCGCCCGCTCCCCCCGCGCCTTGTCTCGGAGAGCGAGCTGGCGAGCATCCCCGTGCGTCCAATCGGTGAGATTCGCGAGGCCTACTACCTGCGCTTTACGGTGAAGGACCAGGCCGGCGTGCTTGCGCGCATCGCCACGGAGCTCGGCGAGATGGGCATCTCCATCGCCCAGGTGCTCCAGCCCGCCACGGCGCGCGACGCGGTGCCGGTCATCATCATGACCCACCACTGCCGCGAGGCCGACCTCATGCCGGCGATTGCCAAGCTCGATGCGACCGACATCGTGCTCGCGCCGACGGTCGTCATCCGCATTCAGGACGAGAACCTGTAACTGGTTAAGAGATGAAAGAAATGTGTAGGGGCGGGGTTTACCCGCCCCTTTTTTTGTGAGCGTTCGCTGCCGGGCGGGTAGACCCCGCCCCTACTTCTTCAATGCGTTGTAGTGTCGGCCTTCTTCGGGTTTGTTGGCGACCGGAAGGCCCGAGGCGTGCCAGCCGTCGGCCGGGTTGCCCTGGGAGTCCTGTCCGCCGCCGAATCCGCCGGCGACGTTCTTGACGTTGGTGAAGCCCGCCTCGTGCAGGATGTTGCAGGCGCGCAGGCTGCGGCCGCCTGCCTGACAGCCGAGCACGATCTTCGCGTCCTTCTCGAACGCGCCCTGCACACTGGCAAGGAAGCTGGGGTTGGGCTGCATCCCGGCCGGGCCGGGTTCCATCACGGGAATGTTGTAGGCGCCGGCGGGGTGGCCGGCCTCGAACTCGGGGACGCTGCGCACGTCGAGGTAGGCGTAGCCCTCCTCGCGCATGAGGCGCTCTGCTTCGGCGCAAACGACGTCGGAAATGGCCATGGGTCACTCTCCTGAAAACTGGGTGGGGCGAGCTTAGCGCCCGCGCAGGCTTTCAGCCACCGCGCACGAGCAGCACGGCTCCCGGTGCGGCGGCGATGAGGCGGTCGGCACTTTCGCCATCAAGGAGCGCGGAACCCGCGCCCAGTACCAGCGTCCCGCGCGGCACGCGGCGCAACAGCGCGGCCAGGGCCTCGGCGCTGGACGGTGAGATGGTGATGAACTGGGCGCGCACGCCCGACTCGGGAAGTGCGGCAAGGACTTCCTCGCGCAGGGCCTGATTGTTCCCGGCCGGCAGGAGCGCGGTGATCTCGCGCCCGTCGCGCCCGGCCAGGCGCAGCGCCACGGTCAGCGCGCGCTTACTCGCCTCGGACCCGTCGTAGGGCACCAGCCAGTCGCTGGTCGAAAAACCCCCGCGCTGAAGCACGAGGACCGAGCGCTGCGAGGTGAGCGCTGCACGCAGAGTGGTGGAGCGGATTTCCAACCGCCGCGAGAGCGGGCGGGCAGTGCCCGCCACGACGAGCAGGTCGGCGTCCTCGGCCGCTTCCTCGATCACAGGGCCCGGGCGGCCGCGCACGGCGCGAAGCGAATGGGGGATTCC
>JAGRBM010000126.1 GCA_020434085.1 Chrysiogenia bacterium
CTTCAGATCTACGAAGGCACCAGCCAGATCCAGCGGCTGGTGATCTCGCGCGAGATCCTTTCCGACTGAGAGAGCGCAAAAGAAAAAAGAAAAGCCCCGCCGTTGGCGGGGCTTTTTTGTGCTTCAGGAAATCTACCAGGAGACGCGGTAGGTCGTGGACTCTGCGCCCTGACCCCGTGAGGGGGCGCTCTCGTCCTGCTCCACTTTTACGCGGATGGCATCGGCCGGTTTGAAGCGCTTGGCCATGGCCTCGATGATGCCGCGGTCGAAGTCGTCGGGATAGGGATTGTCGCAGACAAAGGTTCCCCCGCGCTCCCCGTTTTCCGTATATCCGTAGCTTCCTATTTTCCCGCCGCGGTGATTCATGTGATAGGCGACATCGATGCTGGCCAGTGCCTGATGGATGGTTTTGATATCGGGGGGAAAGACGGCGCTCTCGGGAATCTTCGTGCCAATCAGGTAGAGCGTGTTCTTGCCGATGCTCTCGCTGATCTGCTTGAAGGCATCGAGCCAGCTTTGCTGGAGATACCACGCGCCGCGCTGGGGATTCTCAACGCCGTTCTCCCGCAGAATACGCAGCGCGGTCTCGCGAAAACCGCCCATCGCTTCCACGGTGGACAGGATCGCATCGCCGAGCACTTCCACGCCCGGCTCTTTCGCCTGAAACTGGACCATCGGCTGCACCCTCTTCCCGGTCGGATTCGCCTCTATCGGGATTCTGCACGGGCTCGGCGGATTGGACAAGTACGCAGCGCTCACCACTCGTGACAAAAGCGACGCAAAAGCAAGGGGAGCCACAATGGGCTCCCCTTCCTGCAATCCGCAAAATGCTAACTATTCGGCTCAGAAGGCCTCAAACAGGCCTGCCGCGCCCATGCCGCCACCGATGCACATGGTGACAATGCCGTACTTCTTGCCGCGCTTGCGGAGCTGGCGGAGGATCGCGCCGGTCTGGCGCGCACCGGTCATTCCGTAAGGATGGCCGATGGAGATGGCGCCGCCGTTGACGTTGAGCTTCTCGGGATCGATGCCCAGCTTGTCGCGGATGTAGACCACCTGCACGGCGAAGGCTTCGTTGAGTTCGATCAGATCGATGTCATCGAGCTTGAGGTTGAAGCGCTCAAGCAGACGCGGGATCGCGAACACCGGTCCGATGCCCATCTCGTCGGGCTCGCAGCCGGCAACCACGAAGCCGCGGAACGCGCCCAGGGGCTCGAGGCCCTTCTTCTCAGCGGTCTTGTCGTCCATCAGCACCAGGGCGGCCGAGCCGTCCGAGAGCTGGGAAGAGTTACCGGCGGTGACGCTTCCCTTCGGGTTGAACGCGCCGGGCAGCTTGGCAACGCTCTCGAGCGTGGTGCCCGGACGATTGCCCTCGTCCTTGTCGAAGGTGTACTCGTGGTAAGTGACCTCACCGCTTTCCTTGTCCTTCTTCATCATTTTGACGTCCATGGGGACGATCTCATCGGCGAGGTCGCCGTTTTCCTGGGCCTCGGCAGTACGCGCCTGCGAGAGGACCGCGTACTCGTCCTGCGATTCACGGGTGACCTTGTAGCGCTGCGCGACCGTCTCGGCGGTCATGCCCATGGGCATGTAGACCGCGGCCTTGTGTTTCATCACCCAGGGATTGGGCAGGTTGTTGGTGTTCATCGTTTTCTGCACCAGCGAGATCGATTCCACGCCGCCGGCGACCATGATGTCGGCGCCGCCTGCCATGATCTGCGTGGCGGCAACGGCCGTGGCCTGCAGGCCCGACGAGCAGAAACGGTTGATGGTCGTGCCGCTCACCGTGACGGGGCAGCCCGCGCGCAGCGCAGCGACGCGCGCGACGTTGTTGCCGGTCGTTCCCTCGGGGAGTCCGCAACCGAGCACCACGTCCTCGACCTCACCGGGTTCGATGCCTGCGCGCTTGATTGCGTGTTCGATGGAATGGGCGGCCATGTCGGCGCCGTGGGTCATGTTGAAGGAGCCCTTGAACGCCTTTGCGATCGGCGTGCGTGCGCTCTGTACGATTACTGCTTGTCTTTCTGCCATAGGAAAGAGAGTCCTTTCAGCGAAAATTGCTGGGCGCATGTTGACCCAAAGCGTCAGGGCTTCGCAAGAAAAAAGCCCCGCGGCATGAAGCCCGTTCACTGACGAGTGCGTCAGGCCACTAATTCACTGAAATCATTCGTTGGATGCTTTGTCCGTGACCCGCCGGTCCGCGCGTGATCAGTCGCGGCAACGCCGTTCGAGCTGTTTCTGTTTGGCTTCGAGCGTGCGGAACTCGGCGTGGTAGGGACTCGACTTGAGGAGTTTCTCCTCGCGCTCGCGTCGCATCTTCCGGTTGTTCTCGATGCACGCGCGTCCGTCACCGCTCGAACAGGAAATCCAGTTGGGCTCGTCGCCGATCTTGCCCTTCTTGCGCTCTTCGCTCGCCCACTTCTCATAGCGGGCTTCCAGGTCCTTGCGCCGCGCTTCGAGACGCTCGATCGAGACCTGGCAATTGTCGCGCTTTTTCTCGCGCAGCGATTCGCGGCGCTCTTCACTGGTGGGCGCGGGGTCGCTGCCCGCGGAGGCCGGCGGCGGACTGATGCTCTTGTAGACGGGGAGCGAACTGTCTGAATCACCCTTGTCGGGAACGGTTCCGGTAGCCGGATCGGGGCGATCTTCGGGGGCGAGCTGGTCGTGGTACTGCGGCGGGATCTTCATCGGGCTGTCGACGATATGCACGTTGCCGCTCTTGTCGGTGTATTTGTAGAGCTTCGCCCATGAGGGTGCGGCGCTGCCCAGCAGCAGTGCGACTCCCACAATAACTCCGGCTAGAAATGATGCCCGGCCCATGCGCGCCCTCCCGATCGATCCAGTCCCGCGATGGTTCCAACTCTAGCATCCCCGCGCGCGAGCCAAAATGATTCAAAACACACCAGCGAAAAACGGGCTGGAAACCTCATCCAAGGGCGTGGAAGAGGTAATTCACATAACGCTTGAGCAGCACTTCCATGGCTTCCCAGTAGTCGTCGCGGCGAATGTCTGCGCCGCGGTGGGCGAAGGCCCCCCACTTGGGCATCCCTTGCCGATCAGCCTTGGGAAGCTGGGTCGCCAGGGCCAGCACCTCGTCGATGGGGCGGCCGAAGACCTTCGTCGCCGGCTCGTCATAAAGGTAGACGTGCGAGAGATCCTGCCCGCTGTGGGAGGCGAAGGCGTAGCTCGGCGCAAAGTGCCACACGAGCACCGGGATGTCGTCCCACCCGTCGTCCCAGCTCCACATGGGCTTGGGCCGCGACCAGCTTCCCACCGCGTAGTCGCGCCCGCCGATGAAGCGGCCGATGACCATGGGCGTGCCGTCTTCATAATTACCCAGGGGAATCGTCTCTTCGAAGAGCTCGGTGCCCTGCCCGTCCTTGCCGAACGGTCCCAGCGCCTGGGAGTACCACTTTCGAAAATCGCGCAGTTCGTAGGTCGCGTCGATCTGCAGCTTGCGATTGGCATGGGTCGGCACGGCGGGGCGGCCGCCCTGGAAGCGAAGCACTTTGGCGTTGCGCAGCAGGTCCTCGCCGTCGGCCGCCTGCGCGCAGCGCACGCCGTGCCCCTGCGGCTGGGCGTAGATGATGATGTGCGTGCCGCCCTCGGTGCGCACTTTGCCGTGCACCGGCTCGCTGCCCGTGGAAACTCCCGTACGGTTGAAGAGCAGGAAGCGATTGTGGAACCACGTGCTGGCATCGGCCACTTCCATGCTCTGCTTGTCCACGCGGATCATGAAGCCTTCGTTGTCGTTGTCGTGATAGCTCCAGCGCGTGAGCGCCTCGCGAATGGGATGGTCGTAGTCCTTTACGTGATAGAGCGAATAGGTGAGGTAGTAGGAGTCCTCGGTCTCGGCGGTGAGCTCGCCGTAAACGCCGGCACGGTGAGGGCGATAGCGCGGCTCGTTCTCCAGGTTGTCGCGCGGGTCCATGTTGCCGTCGAAATCGAGAAACACCGGAATGTCCCACTGCGGGTGGGCCGACATCTTGTGCACGATGACCGGGGCGTAGCGCTCGACAAGGTAGCGGCGGTATTCATCGCTCTGCGCGTAGGGAACCGGCACGATCTCCGGCGTTTTGGGACCGGGAATCTCGAGTTCCCGATCCGCCAGCCCTGCATCGAAGTCCGACTGCAGGCGGTAGTTCGATTGCTCGGCAATGACTGCTTCATTGAGTGAGATGAGCAGCTCACCCGTCACGTAGATGGTCATGGGAAAGCCGATGATCACGTAGCAGAGAAACTGCAGCAACCACGCCGCGAAAACGCCCGCCACGCTGCGCGCGGCATAGCGCGCGCGCAGCCTGCGCGGATAGTAGGCGCAGAGCCACCACAGGCTCCATGGATAGAAGAGAAACTTGGCGTAGTGGGCGACTTGGCGGGCCATCTCGCTGTTGGCGCGCCCCTGCCGGTCAGTCTCCCAAGTAGCGGGAGACTTCCCGAACGGCGCGCACGGCACTTTCTACTGCTGCTTCGATGGTGGCCGGTAGATCGGTGTCCGTCCAGTCGCCCGCCAGGAAGAGGTTCTCGATGGGCGTCCTTTGCGTGCAGCGCAGCTTTTCAAAGCCCGGCGCCGCCGAGAAAGTCGCGTGGGGTTCTTTCACCACGCTGGCGTGCACGAGCTTCGCCTCGCGCGCTTCGGGGAAGGCGTCCTTGATGGCTTCGATGGCGATCTCGGTCACGTCCCGATTGCGCGTGTCGCCGAGCAACTCGGCCGCGCTGGTAATGAGCGCATAGGGATG
Organism: Chrysiogenia bacterium; assembly: GCA_020434085.1. Taxonomy (NCBI): domain Bacteria; kingdom Pseudomonadati; phylum Chrysiogenota; class Chrysiogenia; species Chrysiogenia bacterium. The sequence goes on from JAGRBM010000126.1 coordinate 4,740, forward strand.
GCGACCCGGCTCGCCCTCGCCCAGGATCGCCTGACGGTCAAAGACCCACTGCACCGGAGAGTCGAGCAGGCCCACGTAGTCGGCTTCCATCTGCAGCGGCCGGTCGTACCACAGGTTGATGGACACGATGGGCGAGGACTCGATCTTCTCGACACCCGCAAAGAAGGGCTCACCCGCAAAGGGCGGCTGCTTGGCGAGCGTCGCCATTCCCTTGGGCGAGAGCGCCAGCACGTAGGCATCAGCGTTGAGTGTCTCCCCATCGGCGAGTTCCAGGGCGCTCACGCGCCCGCCCTCGGCGCGCACGCCCTTCACGGTGACACCGGTGCGGATCTGCGCGCCGCGCGCTTCGAGCCACGCGCGCGCGGGGTTCACGTAGAGCTCCGAGAGCCCGACGGTTGCGACGCCGAGCATGCTGTTCTTTCGCGAGGAGAGGAAACCCTGCTCAAGCACCTGCCCGAGCAGGTAGGCGCTCACCTTCTCGGGCACTTCGTTGAGTGTCGCAATCACGATGGGGTCCCACACCGCGCGGCGCAGCGCCGGAGTCTGCCCCATGCGGTCGAGATATTCCGCAACGGAAATCTCGTCGAGGGATTTGGGAACACCGAACCGAAGCCGCAACAGCGGCAGGCCCGCCATCATGAAGGCGAGCTTGTCCTTCCATGAGAGATTGTCCAGCCCCAGCACCCCGACCAGCAGGTGGAAGGGCGCGGGCAGGTTCGGGCAGCGAAGCCAGACCGTGCGCCCCATCTCGGGATCGCGATAGGGAACCTCGAGTTTTTCCTGGAAGCGCACTTTCCCCGCGGTTCCGATGGTCTCGAGAAAGGCCATCGTCTGGTGGTAGGCGCTGATGAGCAGATGCTGGCCGTTGTCGGTATCGGCGCCGGTCCTGGGGTCTTTAAAGGAATGCGCGCGCCCCCCGAGCATTTTGCGCTGCTCAAGAAGCGTGACACGGGCGCCCGCCTCGGTGAGGCGCACGGCGGCGGCCAGGCCGGCGAACCCGCCGCCGACCACAATGACGTGTTGGTTCTTCATCTTATCCCAGGAAGCTGCGGGCCCAGGCGCGCAGCGCGGTCATCACCCGGCGCAGTTTGGGCGGTTTGATCTCGCCGTTAAAGACATCGAAGTGGCGGTTTTCAATCTCGATGAGCAGGTCGTGGTAGACGTCGCCCATGATGGCCGCCGCCGCCATGTTGCGGCGCTCGGGTCCGCTGAGCAAGGCCGCGGCCTGCGCGTAGTAGCCGCGTGCGCGCTCGGCCTGGAACTTCAGCAGGTTCACCATCGCCCCGTTGAGGTTGCCCCCGGCGATGTCCGACTCGGTTACGCCGAAGCGCGCCATCTCGTCGGCGGGCACGTAGATGCGGCCCACTTCGTGATAGTCCTTGCCCACATCGCGCAGGATGTTGGTGAGCTGCAGCGCCTTGCCCAGTGCCACGGCGTAGTCGCGGATCTTGGGGTCTTCGTACTCGAAGATCTCGATGCACAGCAGTCCCACTGCGCTGGCGACGCGGTAGATGTAGGTGTCGAGTTCCTCGAACGTGGCGTAGCGATTCTTGGAGATATCCATCTCGCAGCCATCGATGATCGCGTCGAAAGCGTGGCGCGGCAGGCCGAAGCGCGCGATCCACGGCATGAGCGCCCGCGCGAGTGGGTCCTCGGGCAGCCCCGCGCCGTAGGCCAGGTCGAGGTGGCCGCGCCAGGCATCCAGGGCGCGCTGTTTTTCTTCGGCGCTGCCGGGCTCATCGACGATGTCGTCGACCGCGCGGCAGAACGCATAGACCGCCGTGATGGCGTCCTGCTTCTGCTTTGGCAGAAAGACGAAGGAATAGAGAAAGGACGAGCCGCTCTTTTGCGTCACGTCGTAGCTGGCACTGAGATCATTCATGGTCGCTTCCATCAACCTGGACACTCCGTTTGGGTCGCCGGCGGCAGCAGGCGCGCCTTGCGCGGCCACGAGGTGAGCGCGCGCACGCCGATGACGAGCTTGTCCCAGCCGCCAAGCGTCGGCCGGTGATTGGCGCAGTCGTAGCCGGCCGCCTCGATTCCCGAGAGAATTCGCTCGCCGCCGTGCCAGACCGCGCGCAGCCACAGCGCCAGGCGCCCGCCCACGAACTCGGGCAGCGGCCTTCCGCGCTCAAGCAGCGCGCGCGCCCGCTCGCATTCCTGCTTGAGCAGTGCGCGGTAGTTGTCGTCGACATTGCCCGCGCGAATCTGCTCTTCGGTGACGCCGAATTTCTCGCGCTCGATCCGCGGGAGATAAATCCGGTCTTTCTCGATGTCGATGAAGACGTCCTGCCAGAAGTTGATGAGCTGCAGGGCCGTGCAGATCGCGTCCGACATGGCGTCGAGCTGCGGGCTGTGAAAGCCGTGCAGGCGCAGCACGATGCGCCCCACCGGGTCGGCCGAGCGGGTGCAGTAGTCGAGCATCTCCTCGGGCGTCTCGTAGCGCGACTTGGCCACGTCCTGGCGGAAGGCGCTCAAAAGGTCGCGAAAGAGCTGCGGCTCGATGCGGTAGCGCTCGATCGCGTCGGCCAGCGCGATGAAGGCCGGGTGGCGCGGATCGCCGGCGAGCGCGCGGTCCAAATGCGCTTCCCACTCATCGAGAAGCTTGATGCGGTTCTCGGCCGGGGCGAACTCGGCCTCGTCGGCAAAGTCGTCGGCCTGCCGGGAAAAGGCGTAGACCGCCGCCACCGGGCGCGAGAGATTCTTGCCCAACAGCAGGTTCGAGGCCGTGGGGAAGTTCTCGTAGTGACTCGCCGCGCGCGCGGCGCACCACTCATAGGCCAGCTCGGTCCCCTGGCGGGGCCAGGCGGCGGCCTTCGATGTTTTCTCAGCATCACTCACGGCGGGCGAAACGCTCCCCTCCCGGTACCTGACTGAGCAGTCAGGACCGCAAACCTAGTCCGCCGCCCCCGCCCGGGCAAGGGCGGGATTTCCCCTCTCCCTTTCAGGTATAGGGTGCCCGGAGGGCGGGTGAGGGTGAACTGCCTGTCCCGCCTCGACACATTCACCCTCACCCTCGCTTCGCTCTTCCCTCTCCCTGAAAGGGAGAGGGAAAATGGGCATTCTCCCTAAGGGGCAGCCCGCGCTTGCAATGAGGGGCCCCGCGACTACTATCGGCGCGCCATGCCGACGTTCGAGGTATCAAAAGAGTATTTCTGGGCCGGCGCCCACTACCTGCGCGACTACAACGGGCCGTGCGAGCGCATGCACGGCCACAACTGGAAGGTCCGCGTCTACGTGCGCTGCAACAAGCGCGACGAGCAGGGCCTGGTGGTCGACTTCAAGCACCTCGAGCGCGAGCTCCTGACCATCCGCAACCGCCTGGACCACCAGGTGGTCAACGAGGTCCCCCCCTTCGACGAGCGCAACCCCTGCGCCGAGAACCTCGCCCTCTACTTCATGGAAGAGCTGGGCAAGATCTTCGACACCGAGCGCACCTGGGTCTCCAAAGTGATGATCTGGGAGACCGATTATTCGATTGCGACGGTGACGAGCGACAGAGTTCAATAATTTCCCAACACCGATCAGCCCCTCTCCCTCTGGGAGAGGGTGCCCGAAGGGCGGGTGAGGGTTCCGTTACGGCAGCACCCGAACCCTCACCCTCGCTTCGCTCGACCTCTCCCAGGGGGAGAGGTGGAACGTCCACGTCCACGCCTGCCCTGAGCCTGCCCTGAGCCTGCCGAAGGGTCCACGAAAACGGGACCGCGCGACGCGCGGGTGTCAAGGCGACGCGGCTGCGCTACACTCCCCCGCCATGAGTGAACTCAAACGAATTTGCGTCTATTGCGGCTCTTCCAAGGGAACCGATCCGGTCTTTGAGAAAACGGCTGTGCATCTGGGTGAGCTGCTGGCCGCGCGCGGCATCGGGCTGGTCTATGGCGGCGGGCACGTGGGGCTGATGGGTGTCATCGCCGACACGGTGCTGCGCAACGGCGGCGAGGTCACGGGGATCATTCCCCACGCGCTCGAAAAGAGAGAACTCGCCCACCACAGCCTGACCGAGCTGATCGTCTGCGGCTCCATGCACGAGCGCAAGCAGCACTTCCACCAGCTCTCGGACGCCTTCATCGCGCTGCCCGGCGGGCTGGGCACTTTCGAGGAACTCCTCGAAACGCTCACCTGGATGCAGCTCGGCATTCACGCCAACGCCGTGGGGGTTCTCAATGTCGAGGGGTACTTCGACGCGCTGCTGGCCATGCTGGGGCGCGCGGTCTCGGACGGATTCCTGCGCAAGGAAAACCGCGACCTGCTCATCGTCGAGCGCACACCCGAGATGCTGCTCGACGCGCTTGCGCGTTACAAAGCGCCCGATGTCGAGGGATGGATCAGCCCGGAGAAAGAATAACCGGCTGATAAAGGGAGAATGTCATGGAAGCAGTTATCTGGATCGTGGGAGCCGCATTCGCGGGAATGGGCGTGGTCGCGCTGGCCAGGCCCCAGTTCATCATGGATTACTTCGACGTGAAGCTCACCGCCGACGGACGCAATGAAGTGCGCGCGGTCTACGGCGGCATGGGGCTGGCCCTTGGTGCCGCGCTGTTCTGGGCGACGCAGAACCATCGCTACAGCGCGGGCATCATCATGGCAATGGCCATTGCGCTGGGCGGCATGGCCGCCGGTCGCGCAATCTCTGCAACAATGGAGAAGCCGGGCAAGTGGCCGACCGTCTTCTTCGTGATCGAGCTGGCCAGTGCGATTGCCCTCTACCTGGCGATTCCCAAGGGCGCGGGCTTCAACCTGAGCTTCTAGCCCCCTCGGCCCGGCCTTATTGCAACTTCGGCGGGCGCCCCTGATCAGCCCTTCCCCCGCGCCGGGGGAAGGTGGCGCGCACCGCGCGCCGGATGGGGGCCTTTGAAACGGCCCCCCCCCGGGCCCGGCCACATTCAAGCTACGCCGGCGGCGTGAAGCGTGCGATTGGGCAGCGCCCCCTCAGCCCGGCCTTGCCGGGCAGCTCCCCCGGCGGCGGGGGAGCGTAACGAGGCGGCGCCTTTGGCGCTCAGTATTTCTTCGAAAATTCC
>JAGRBM010000127.1 GCA_020434085.1 Chrysiogenia bacterium
GAAAAGCGCGTCGCCGAGTTCAAGGAAGGCAGCCGGCTGCTCTTCGAGATAATCTGAGCGCGCCGGATTTTTCTGCTACAATAGGTGCCATGAATCGCTCGAAAGACCATATCCTCAAAGCCCTGCATTCCCATGCGGAGCAAATTCGCCGCCTCGGCGCGCAGTCGCTGGCCCTGTTTGGCTCCACCGCCAGGGGAGAAGCCGCGGCGGGAAGCGATCTCGACTTCCTGGTCGAGCTCTCGCCCAAGACTTTCGATACCTACATGGACGTGAAATTCTACCTCGAAGACTTGTTCGGCACACCCGTCGACCTTGTGCTGCGCGAGAGTGTCAAGCCGGTGCTCCGCGAGACGATCCTGGGCGAGGCGGTTCATGCCGAGGGGCTTTGAACTTTACCTGCGTGACATTCTCGAGGCGATCACCCGGATCGAATCTTACGTCGAGGACGTGGACCAGCGCGGTTTCGCTGCGGACCAGATGCGCGTCGATGCGGTGATCCGCAATCTCGAAGTGATCGGCGAGGCGGCCAAGCATCTGCGCGAATCCGAGCGCGCGCTTGCGCCCGACATCCCCTGGCGGAAAATAGCGGGCCTTCGCAATATTCTTGCCCACGAATATTTCGGCGTTGACCTCGACATCGTTTGGGATGTCATCATCACCCACCTGCCGCCGCTGCGGCGCGCAGTCTCAATCCTGATCTGACCACGCCCCCTAGCCCCCGAAAACCTTCTTCACCAGCGCGGTCTCGCGCTGCTCGTGATGCTGGAGCATGTGGAGACCCCTGCGCAGGATCTCCTTGAGCTTGTCCATGGCTTCGTGGGAGCTGTGGTCGCAGGCCTTTTGCGCCTGGATGAACAGTTCCATCAGCGTGGGGTGTTCATCCTGCAGCGCGGCGAGTTCGTCGCGAGCGCCGGGGTCGCGGCGGCCGACCTCATCGAGGTAGTGGCCGCTCTCTTCGGTGGCGAAGTGGCGTTCGAGTTCGATGCAGAGCGCAACCAGATCCGCGCGCAGCCGGCCACGCACGCTCTGCTCCAGAAGCAGCGTGACTTCCCACTGGGCGACCTTGCCCAGATCCCGCACCAGGATGTTGAGGTCCTGGTGCTCCTTGAGAACGCCCTTTGCGCTGTCCAATGCTTCCCCCGGTCCCCGCCGGTTGAGACCGGGACCGAATATAACACGGGTTTCGAGCCAATCTACGGATTCGTCCCCATTGGTAGGCCGGTTGAGCAGGGCGCACGGTCCTGCGCCGCGGCGCTTTTGGACCGGTCGCTGGTGAGAAAATTGTGCCAATCGTTCAAAAGCCTCTCGATCCCACCCATCAGGTGGACGCCATAACATGCTGTAATCATTGAAATACGTTGCTGATCGCTCAAGCAATGGGACGTGCTGTCCCAAAAAACTTCAACGCGTTTTGTGATGAATGTACTTGAACCCAACTCGCTCTTGGCCTAATTATGGCCGCGATTGCGGCGAGGGATGCGTCCATGCACGCGGATGCCCCACACCGGGGGGCGGGGTCCGCGAAGCAGGGCGCATCTTGAAGTCCGCGGCAAATATCAACCGAGGGAATCCCAACATTTTGGGGAGGAAGAACAAACTCATGAAGAATCGCATCCTTTCAACTCTGGCCATCGTGGCCCTCATCTGCGGCACCGCCGCTTCCTGTAGTGACGACGACGCGGCGGGCCTGACCGCCCAGGGCGTACTCGCCTCGCTCGCTTCCAAGGACGGCAACCTGGGCTTCGTTTCCGGCGTCGCCGGCTTTGTCCCCGGCGTTGCGCCTGCCAGCGTGGAGGTTGAGGATCTGAGCCCCACCGAGGGCGAAGGGGATGACACCATCACCGTTCAGGCCATCGCCTACAACATCAACGTCAGCGCCGAAGTCGAAGGCGCCGCCAAGACGACCGGTGAGCCCGAGGGCGGCAACATCGGCATCCTCGTCATGTTCCGCGGTAACGACATCCTCTACGTCACCGGCGGCAACTTGGAGCCGGGCAGCGGCAATGAGCCCCATGACATCGACGGCACGCCCTATGCCGTTCTGATCGAAAATCTGGCCGAGTATGATGGTCCGGAAGGCGACGCCACCGGCTTCTTCCTGGCCGGCCTCGGCGGTGAGGGCGATGAGGACAGCTGGATTTACGACGGCGATTCCACCGAGCCGACCGAAGTCGTGGACCGCGACATCGTGACCGCCTGCCCGCCCAACAGCCCCGCGGGCACCTGGACCGGAACCGGCCTGACCTACAGCGTCTTCGCGACCACCGCGACCGCCGAAGGCATTGAATTTGAGATCGGTCTCGATGAGCAGAACCTCATGGAGACCGGCGAAGGCATCACAGGCCACCGCGTTCTGGTCACCCCGATGGGCGGCGTCGACGTCCCCGTTGTCAACGTGGACATCTCCTACACCTTCGACTGTGAGTTCACCCCGGCGGAAATCGCGCGCCGGCGGCTGCGCAATGTCTGTCTCGCATATCTGGTCGACACCGGCGAGCAGGACTGGATC
>JAGRBM010000128.1 GCA_020434085.1 Chrysiogenia bacterium
CCAGCTCGATGATTTTATCGGGCACGCGCGAGAGCACTTCAGCATCGCAGGCGTCGCCGATGTCGCGCATCATGACGACGAGCTCGTCGTTCTCATCGATCTTGCGCGGCGTTTCATCCTGTTTTCGTTTGGTAATGCCGGCAGCGGAAACAAGGCGGCCCTGTTTGTCGAATTCATCGACCTGAAAGGGTATCGGCGTTGGACGCCCGTCCTGACAGGTGAGCACGGAGAGGCCGACGGGATCGGCGCCAAGGAACTCGGGCACATCCTTGCCGATGAGCCGTACGGGAAGCACGTGTGCGCTGGTCGGAGTTTTGCTGAGTGAAGAGGCGCTGGCCGCGCCGGCACAAAGGCAGCAGGCTAGTGCTGCAAAAGGCATCAAACATCGCCGAAAGGCAGGCATTTGCGATATTCCCTTCAAAGAGCCCATTGCCGGTCCCGCCTGCCCGCAGTTTCAATGGTGCTCTGTCCCCGGCGTCACGCCTCGATGATGTCCGCCGTTGGCGTATAGTTCAAGTGCCAAATAGCGCCGCCCCTGGCAGGCGTGGAACCCCCGAGAAAACGCTTGTTTGGAGGGCGGGACTCAGGGCACAATTCAGGGAGCGTCTGCGTCAACCAAACCGAACTCCGGGTTGACATCAATGTATAACAGCAGCGAGACCCGCGGGTTCATCATGGAAGGAGATCTCCATGAAACGAACACTGGCGGATTTACTCGAAAAAAAGGGTTCCCAGATTTATTCGATCACTCCCGATGCGACCGTGTACGACGCGGTCAAAGTGATGGCCGAGCGTAGCGTGGGTGCCCTGTTGGTGATGGAGGGGGAGCAACTTGTGGGAATGCTCTCCGAGCGCGACTACGCCCGCCGCGTGATCCTGGAGGGACGCTCCTCGAAAAACACGGCCGTGCGGGAAATCATGACGGCGCGGGTCGTCTACGGGCGGCCCGAGCAGAGCGTCGAGGACGCCATGGCCATCATGTCGGAAAAGAAGTTCCGGCACCTGCCCGTGATGAAGGATGAAAAGGTTGTCGGGATTGTTACGCTCGGCGACGCGGTCAAGGAGCTGCTCTCGGAAAAAGAGTTCCTGATCGAGCAGCTCGAAAACTACATCAGCGGTTGTTAGGACGCGAGCGCGCTCTCAAGCACCGGCCAGCAGCTCTCCGACCATTCGCGGGCGTTGTCCATCACGACGCCGAGCGTCGCCAGATAGATGAGCGCGTCCTGCTTGTCGTATTCCTTCGAGAGTTTCTCGAAGGCTGCGCGCACGGCGTCCTCACCGGGCACTTCGTAGTCTTTCTCATCAACAGTCACGTGGCCGTCGTCGTTCTCGATGTTCCATTCGGCAAGAAAGGCCTTCATCAGCTCGCGCCGGGCAGCGAAGTGGTAGGCAATGAGCGCACTCTGGATTGCCTGCTCCATGTTGGCGTGCTTGCTGAAGCGGATGAGGTAGGTGGCCTTCTGGTCGGGCTTCTGTTTGCGCAGGCTCTGGGGGCGAAAGCGCATGTGGCCTGCCAGCATGATCTCGGCAGCCTGGCGCTCGGTGTCGTTGGAGTCGCCCTCCCAGAATGAAACTGCAGCCGCCTTGCGACGATCATCGTCCATCAGCTCCCAGAAAATTCGGGTTGCCGTCCAGTCGGGAGTCTTCTGTGCCAGTTGTTGCCGGTCGCGCTTCGCCATGGGTCGCCTCGTTGTGCTCGAAAAATCACCCGACCTTTCGGGCTCGGGCGGGCCGACTCTAGCCGCTGCCCGCCCGGATGTCGAAGCAGGAAAAAGGGCGGCTTGCGCCGCCCTTTTGTCGCCTCAAGCAGGACTCAATCAGGCCGAGGCCACCGTTACAGGCACCCCGTTGAGGATGGCCTGCCCGATCACCGGCTCGACATGCTGGTCATCGGTGAGATCGTTGACGCTCACGCCCGGATTTTCGCTGGCGACCGAGAGCTGCACGCCCTTGCGACCGTGTCCCCAGCCGTGGGGCAGGCTCACCACGCCGGGCATGATCTCTTCGGAAACCGTCAGGGCCGTGACCACCTTGCCGACCCGGCTTTCGATCTGTACCTGCTGACCGCCTTCGAGACCGAGCTTCGCGGCATCTTCAGGATTCATGATCAGGTTGCAGCGGTTTTTGCCCTTGATGAGCGTCTTGGAGTTGTGTACCCAGGAATTGTTGGTGCGCAGATCGCGTCGCCCGATGAGCATGAGTTCGCCGTTTTCACTCTTGGCCATGAGATCGTCGCGATACTTCGCCAGGCGCGGGAGCTCGTCTCGCACCACAGCGTGGTCGAGCTCGATGCGCCCGGACTTGGTGCGGCAGAGCCGGTCGAGGGAGGGCTTGAGCGGCCCGAGGTCGATGCCCTCGGGAGTGTCGATGAGCTTCTTGAGGCTCAGGCCGTCCTTGCCGGGAATGAACTTGTCGCCGTAGGGGCCGGTGCGCAGCATGATGTCGAGAATCCGTCGCGGCGTGGGGGCGAGCTTGCGCTTGCGAGCGAAATTGAAGGCCGCGCGCTTTACCGGATTCTTTTCCTTGAGGGCCTGAATGCGCAGCATCAGGTTGCTGAGAATCTGCCAGTCGGCGGGCTGATCGTTCTCGGGCTTGAAGACCGCCTGGGAGAACTTCGAGGTGTTGTGCACCGCCAGCATGTGGAAGGCGGCCTCGTAGTTGTCCTGTTCGAGCGACCAGGCCGGCGGGAGAATGATGTCGGCGTGGCGGCTCGTCTCGTTGATGTAGATGTCGATGGCGACGTAGAACTCCAGGCTCTCGAATGCTTTGTCCAGACGCGTGCCGTTGGGCGTGGAGAGAATCGGATTGCCCGCAATGGTGAGCATCCCGCGAATCTGTCCCTCGCCGGGGGTGAGCATCTCCTCGGCCAGGCAGCTCACCGAGAGTTCGCCATTGAACTCGGGGATCCCGCGCACGCGGCTCTTCCAGCGATTGTAACCGCCGGCCTGCCCGCCGCGGGCGGCAAGGCCCGGCAGATCGACTGCGGGGGTCGCGAACATGGAGCCGCCGGGCGTGTCGAAGTGCCCGGTCACCATGTTGAGCGTATTCACCAGCATGCTGACCAGCGTGCCGAACTCCTGCACGCAGGCGCCGATGCGCGCGTAGATCGCCGCGCGCGGGGTTCGTGCATATTCGCGGGTGAGCTGGCGGATCGTGCCGGCGGGGATCCCGAGTGGTTTCTCCACCGACTCGGGACTGAAGGGCTGGACGAGCTCGCGCAGCTTCGACTCCCCAGAGAGCCTTCCGCTGGCCGGGCAGGTTCCGGTGAGGTCTTCCTCGAAGACGATGTGCAGCATTGAAGCCAGCAGCAACGCGTCGTGACCGGGACGAATGAAGACGTGCTGGTCGGCCATGCGCGCGGTCTCGGTCTCACGCGGGTCGATCACGACGATCTTGCCGCCGCGCTTCTGGATGGCCTTCAGACGGTTGCGGATATCAGGCGCCGTCATCAGGCTACCGTTCGAGGCCAGCGGATTGGCGCCCATGATGATCAGATGGTCAGTGCGCTCGATGTCGGGAAGCGGCAGGGCCAGAATGCTGCCGAAGTGGAACAGGCTCGAAGCGTGATGAGGGTTCTGGTCGGCGGAGCTGGCGCTGAAGCGGTTTTTCGAGTGGATCGACTTGACCAGCGTCACCCCATAGAGCGCGGTGGCGAAGTTGTGAGCCGTGGGGTTGCCGATGTAGCTGCCCATGGCGTTCTCGCCATAGCGCTTCTGAATGCTCACGATGCGCTCGGCCGTTTCGCTGAGCGCTTCTTCCCAGGAAATTTCCTTCCACTCATCGCCCACGCGCTTCATCGGCGCCCGCAGGCGATCGGGATCGTGGTGGATGTCGCGCAGCGCAAAGGCCTTGGGGCAGATGTGGCCCCGGCTGAACGGGTCGTTCTTGTCGGCGCGGATGTCGACGACCTGTTTGTCCTCGACATCGATGAGCAGCCCGCAGGTCGCCTCGCACAGGTTACAGGTCTTGTGATGAGTGGTTCGCATACTCTCCCTCATTTTCCCAGACGGACTCAGCCGCTGCAGATCGATTCGATGTCTTCGACGCTCTTGGGCGTCACGGTCAGGTTCTTTGGCTTTCCGGCGGTGACCAGGATGTCGTCCTCAATGCGGATGCCGCCGAAGTTGTAGTAGCGCTCTGTTTTCTCGAAGTTGATGCGCCGCTTGTGCTTGCGGCGCACGGCGGGATCGTCGAGCAGCGCCGGGATGAAATACAGTCCCGGCTCCATGGTGATGACAAACCCCGGTTCGAGGCGCGCGTGGTAGCGCAGCTTGCCATTTCGCCGCACCGGAATCCGGCGCTTTTTCCCGCCGGTAACATCGTGTACGTCGAGGCCAAGCATGTGACTCAATCCGTGGGGGTAGAACGCCCGCACGACTTCACTCTCCACCAGCTCGTCCGTGCTTCCCCGCACCAGGCCCAGGTCGCGCAACCCCTCGGCGCTCACGCGCTCGGATTCCTTGTGGAGTTCGAGGCTTGTAACGCCCGGACGCGCGCGATCGATGCAATGCTTCTGCACCGCCAGCACGAGCTCGTAAATGTCGCGCTGGCGGGCGGTGAACTTGCCGCTGACGGGAAAGGTGCGGGTGACATCGGCGGTGTAGCCGTGCATTTCCGCCCCCGCGTCGATGAGCAGCAGATCGCCCTGCTTGAGCTTCTGGTTGTTGTGGTGATAGTGGAGCACGCCGCTGCTGGCGCCGCCGGCGACGATGGAGCCGTAACCCACATGGAAGGCGCCGGCCTTGAGGAACTCTCGTTCGAGTTCGGCCTGCACCTCGTATTCATACATGCCCGGGCGCGCGGCCTTCATCGCGGCAACATGACCGGCGGCGGTCGCCTTGTTGGCGGCGCGAATGAGCGCGACCTCATCTGCGGACTTGAATGCGCGCAGCTCGCAGAGCTGGTCGTCCAGCTCTGCCTTGGTGATTTTGAGGCCTTTGAGCGCGGCACGCACTTCCGAGGGCAGCGGCCCTTCGGCGTGGCAGAGCTTGTAACCCTTGCGCGCCGCGCGAATGGCGCTCGGCAGCTCGTCGATGTAGGCGACGTGCTTTGCGCCAAATCGTTTGCGCGCTTCCTTGAGATCGGGAATGTGGCCCAGCCAGACCGCATGTTCCTGCGTGAGCTTTGGAATGAACAGGGTTTCGGCGCGGCGCTTCGGATCGAGCAGCAGCGCGTAACCGGGCTCTTCAACCCCCGTGAGATAGAGGAAGTTGGAGCTCTGCCGGTACTGGTGGTGGACGTCCCCGTTGCGAATCACTTCGGGGGCGCTGGTGAGCAGGATGAGTCCGCCCGGGAGGCGTTTCATCAGGTTGCGGCGGTTGTTGGCATGCAGTTTCATCGGGAGCGGCATTATACCGCCCCGGCGGGCCCCCGCCAGTGAGGGCTGACCCCTCCCGGGCGATGCGCAGGCAAGTTTCAGCGGAGCAGGGAAAGCGGGTCCACGCGGGTATCTGCGGCCTTGAGACCCTCCAGAGAGAATCCAGGGAGCAAATCGGCCGGGGTCGCGGGTTCCGGGCGCTCGATGAGTCCGGCCGAGTGGGCGAGAAAGCCCACGATCTCGGTGGCGCTGCACCCCGCCTGCTGGAGGCTCCCCACGCACACATCGCGCTCGCGCTTGGAAAATTTCTCCCCCGAAGTC
>JAGRBM010000129.1 GCA_020434085.1 Chrysiogenia bacterium
AGATCGTCGGCGCACCGGCGTCGGCGATGAAGGCCACGTCCTGCATGGCCGAAACATCGCCCGAGGCGCCGTTGATCGTGAGGCTCTTGGTGCCGCTGCTGGCGGCGCGCGCGTAGACCTGCAGGCTCGCCTGCCCGGTGACCGCGTCGAAGTCGACGAGGAAGTTGCGCGGGGCCTGCCCCGTGTTGGATGCATCGGCGGCGCCCGCGTAGAAGAGCACGCCGGCCGGGCCGGCCACTTCAATGGCAGCCTGGTGGGCCTGGGGCGGGCTCACGGTAAGCGGAATCGTAATCAGGCAGTTGTCGCTGCCGTTGCCGATGGCGGTTGCGCCGCCGCCGGTCTGGCAGGCCGAATCAACCACGATCGTCCCCGCGCTCACGCTCGGCGCGGGAGGGCTGGCCACGAACTCGGTCGTGGCGGCAAAGCCGGTGCTGCCCTCGATGGCAAAGTTCACCGCGCCACTTCCGGCCGCGGCGGTCGAGCGCACGTAGACCGGGAAGTCGGCCATGCCCATGACGAAGTTCGCTGGGATCGAACGCGGGTTCTGCCCGGTCCCCAGCGCGTCGGAGGGGCTCACGTAGAAGCGGTACCCGGCCGGGCCGCTCACCACCAGGGAGCGGGTCTCGGTCGTCGCCGGCGCAAGGTCCATGCTCACATCGATCCGGCAGAGCGCCAGGCCGTTGTTGGCGATCACCGAAGTGCCGACTGCGCAGGTAGTATCAGGGGTCGCGGTACCGGTCACCGTCGAGGCGATGGGCGAGCCGTCGAACTCGATGGGAACGGTGTTGCCGGTCACCGAGCCGACCGGCGCGCTCAAACTGACATCGCCGGTTCCTGCGACAGTCGAACGCACGAAGACGTCGAGGCTGCCGCTGCCCGCGCCATCGAGGTTCACCATGAAGATGCGCGGGATGGCGCCGCTGTCCACAGCGGCCACGGCCGAGTCATAGAAAACCCAGCCGAAGATGCCGCCCACCGTGACGGGGACGCTGATGCTCGGCGTGCCCGAGAAGCTCAGGCTCACCTGGCAGACGTCCGTGCCATTGGCGATGATCGTGGGAGAGCCCTGCTGGCATCCGGCATCGACCGAAGCGCCGTCGAATCCAAAGAGCGGCGGGCTCGTGACGGCGGCGAACTCCACGTTCACGCTCTCATTGACGCTTACCTGTCCGCCGGCACCCTGCCCGTCGAGATCGAGGGCAGCGATGCCATCGGTGGTGGCGCGCACGAACAGATCGAGCGTGGCCTCACCGGTCACCGAGTCGAAGTTCACGAGATAAGTGCGCGGCGCGCGGCCATCGATGATGGGCTCCACCGCGCTCTCATAGAAAACAAGATCTCCGATCGAGCTCGCCGTGAGCGAGAGCTGGAAGGGCTGGGGGGGCGTGAGATCGAGGGTCGCCGTCACCTGGCAGAGATCGCTGCCGTTGGCCTCGGCCGTCGGCGCGCCGACGGCGCAGGCGGGATCGACGCTCAGCATCGTCGTCACCATGGGCGGCGGCGGGGTGTTGGTGAACTCCACCGTCGCACCCTGCGAGAACGCGGCGCCCGAGGCCATGGTAATGTTCGTCTGGCCGTCCACGCTCGAGCGCACGAAGAAGTCGAGCACGGCGTTGCCCGTGCCATCAAAAGTCACGGTGAACGGACGTGGCGCGGTGCCCGAGCCCAGAGGCTCGACCGCGGAGTTGTAGAAGAGCAGTCCCGACTGCGCGGCCGAGACGGTCGTCACGATCTGGAAGCCGTTCTGCGCCGGGCTCATGCCCAGATCCAGGCTCACCTGGCAGAGCGCAATGCCGTTGGCTTCCACGGTGCCGACACCTGCCTGGCACTCGTTCTGGATGGTGACCGAGTTCACCGAAATGACCGGCGGGGGCGGCACGGCGGCAAAGGCGATGTTCGCCGTGGTGCTGAGCGCGGCGCCGCTGGAGATATTCAGGGTGTGCGTCCCTGCAGCGGCGGTCGAGCGCACGTAGACGGTGAGGGTTGCAAGGCCGGTGCTGGGCGTGAAGTTCACGCTGTAGGAACGCGGCGCGCGTCCCGAGGAAATGGGTTCGGTCGTGGTATTGGGATTGGAATAGAAAAAGAGGCCTGCCGGGCCGGAGACGTCCACGGAGATTGCGGGGAAATCGGCCACGGGCTCTGAGAGCGACAGATTGAGTTGCACCGAGCAAACGTCGATGCCGTTGTTCATGACAGTGGCACTGCCGGGCATGCAGTTGCCGGCAACTGTCATGCTCGCGCTGACGTCCGGTACGAACGGGACGTCAGGACCGGGAACTTCGACGGTGACTGTGCCGCCGCCGCCTCCCCCGCCGCAGCCCACGGCAAGCAGCAACATTGCCGCAAGCCAGGCTTTGCTTAGATATCTGCGCATGGTTCTCAAGGCCTCCTCGACCGTGGCGGTCGATTACCGAAAGACTGCCGTCCAATCCCGTAGGCGGCGGCCTCGGCAAATTGATCTCTCAGGGCGTGACTATCGAATGTCTCTCCGGATGGGATCATGTAGCTATAGATAGGCACGAACTGCTCCTCAGGCGCCGCGACCCAACGCACATTTGGTAAATAGGACCAAACATCGCCTCGAAATCGCTTGCCGGACCCCTCCGGCACACCCGAGTGTGCAGGTCACCGCCTGCCTTGCAGATGCCCGTCTGACGGGGCTTCTGCATGCCGGTGACTCCAACGACCCAAGTGGGAATCAGTATAGGCACGCGGCCCTTCCAGTACCAATCGCGTTTACAAAGTTTTTGCTTTGCAAAACGGGAGCTTACATACCGCAGCGCGCCAATTTTCGGGTGATTTAAGCCACACATTTGCACGCCCCGCGCCCCCTCCCTTGGCAAAAATCCGTGCTAGGCTCACCGGTTGAGGGCAGCAACGAACTTTCGCCACAGGCGGAGGCGCAGCCGGGCAGCAATGCCCGTTTGCCGCTTCTGCGCGCGTGCAATGGGCTGGAATGGCAAAGCGGCGAACAAAGAAACCGGCAGAGCGGGAAGACGGAGCAGTCTCCGAAGCGGAGTCGTCCGATTACTCCGCGCCTGCAGAAGAGCCGGCGCAGCCCCCCGAGAACGTGGGCACCGAGTGGTTTGCCCGCCGGGTCGAGGAACTCGAGAGCGCCCTCGAAGAGGCTTCCGAGCGCCTGCAGCGCAGTCTCAAGCGCCAGGGGGAGCTCGAAGCCCAGGCCGAGGGCGCCCGCGTTAAGGCCGAGCACCTCCAGGACGCCGACACCCAGGCGAAAAAACTCGCCACTGAACTCGAACAAGCCGGTGAGCAGATCGCCGGGCTCACCGAGCGCGCCCGCTCGCTCGATGCCGAGCGCTCCCACCTCTCCGACGAGATCACCGAGCTGCGCAAGCTGCTCGGTGAGCGCGAAAAGAATCTGGGAACGCTGGCGGCCGAGGCGGGCAAGGAACGCCTCGCGCTTCAGAAACAAATCAGCGAAGCGCGCACTTCACTAGAAGAAAAACAGGCCGCGCTCTCTTCGGTGCAGGGCGAGGCCGGCACCCTGCGCGAGGAAGTCGAGCGACTCTCCAAACATCTGGCCGAGCGCGAGAGCGCGCTTGCGGTCGCAGCAAAGGACTCGGCCGCCGAGCGCGAGCGCCTGCTCGGCGAGCTGCGCGCCCTCCAACAAAAAGCAGAACAGGACGCGGCAAGCGCCACGGAGAAAGAGGCGGCGCTGCGCGAGCAGCTCGCCGCAACAAAGGGCGAGGAAGGCGCGCAACGCGAGAAGGTCGGCGCCCTCGAAGAGAGCCTTGGCCAGGAGCGCGGCGCCGCCGAGCAACTGCGCGGCGAGCTCGAGCGCGAGCGGGCCGCGCTCAGCGCCCTCGAAGAAAAGCGCGCCGCATTGGAGAACGACCTCACCGAGGCGCGCACCCGCGGCCAGGAGCTGGGCGCGCAGCGCGACGAGCTCTCCGAGCAGATCAACGCGCGCGAGGAGACGCTTCGCGAGCAACTGCGCGCGGCCGAAGCAGAGCGCGAGGAGGCCACGCGCCGGCACGAAGAGGCCCTTGCCCGCCAGCGCGAGGAGCTCCTTCATCAACTCGACGAAAAAGAACGCACGCTCCGCGAGCAACTCGAGCGCGCCCAGTCTGAACGCGAGGGCGCCGAGCGCCACCACGAAGAAACCCTGCGCCGGGAACGCGAAGAGGCGCAAGCCGCGCTGCACGCCAAGGAGCGCGCCCTCGAAGAGAGTCTTGAGAAGGCGCAGGCCGAGCGCGAAACCCTCATGCGCAGCAGCGAAGAGACGCGCAAGAGCGAGCGCGCAGAACTCATTGCCCAGCTCGAAGAGAAAGAGCGCGCGCTCCACGAGCAGCTCGAAGCCGCCCGTGCCGAGCGCGAGGGAAGCGAAGCGCGCCACGAGCA